>JAUXFS010000012.1 GCA_030622775.1 Rhodospirillales bacterium
GAAACGATGGTGGCCGAGCGGGGACGTATCGTCGAGCGCCGCAGCCTCGCCGCGTTGCCGGCGGAGGGCCCGCGGTCGATGATCCCGGAGGCGGAGGCGCTCGATGAACTCGACCGTCACCTCAACCAAAGCGTCACCGTGCACCAATGGTCCGACGTGCCCTACGGCATGTTTCTCTCCGGCGGCATCGATTCTTCGGTGTTGCTGGCGATCATGGAGCGCCTGAACGAGAAGCCGGTGGTCGCCTTTACCGCCGGATTTCCCGGCAGCCGGTTGCAGGACGAGCGCGGCTACGCCCGCGCCGTGGCGGGCGCGTCGGGCGCCGAGCTGATCGAAGTCGATTGCGGAGAGGAGGCGTTCTGGCGGTTGCTGCCGGAGGTCGCCGCCTGCATGGACGACCCCACGGTCGACTACTCGGTGTTTCCATCGTTCCGGCTGGCCGCCGCCGCCCGCGACGCCGGGATCAAGGTGATCCTCACCGGCGAGGGCGGCGACGAGCTGTTCGGCGGCTACGGCCGGTATCGGCGGGCGCTGCGGTCGCGTCTGCTCGGCGGCCGGCCGATGCGCTCGCGGGGCGTATTCGACCGCTCGGGCGTGTTGCGCGAGGAAAGCGGGCGGTGGCGGGACGGAATCCTTGCCGCCAAGGCCGCCGCCGCGTTGCCCGGCAGGACATCGCTGCAGGTGCTGCAGGCCCAGGATTGCGCCGATTGGTTGCCGAACAGCCTGTTGACCGTCCTCGACCGCGCGCTGATGGCCCACGGGATCGAAGGCAGGGTGCCGTTCGTCGATCGCGAACTCGCGGCGTTCGCGTTCCGGTTGCCGGACCGTCTGAAACTGCGCCGCGGCGTCGGCAAGGTGTTGCTGAGGCAATGGCTGATGACCGGGCTGCCGGCGGCAAGACCGTTCGAGCGCAAGCGCGAACTGACGATGCCGGTGGTCCAGTGGATCTCCGGGCGCGGCGCCGACCTGGGGCCGTTGGTGGCGGCGCAACCGGGAGTCGCGGAAGCGTGCCGGCCCGGAACCGTCGAGAGCCTGTTCGCCTCCGTCGGCGTTGACGACCGGGCCGTCAGGGCGGCGTGGACCCTCCTGTTCTACGCGTTGTGGCACCGCCGGCACATCCTGTTGCGGCCGCCCGAAGGCGACGTGTTCGAAACCCTGGCGGGGCCGCTGTGAGAGGAACCGCCGCGCATTTCGTCGCCGACGACGGAGAGCGGATCCGCGTCTGGGTCTCGGGCGTGGGGCCGCCGATGGTCCTGCTCCACGAATGGGCGTCGAGCCACGTCATCTGGGAGTCCCTGGTCGGCGGGCTCGACGGGCACTTCACCGTCTACCGCTGGGACGCCCGCGGCCATGGCGGGCACGCCCGTTCGGGTGCGGAGCCGCCGAGTGTCGGGCGCATGGCCCGCGACCTCGCCGGTCTTATCGAGCACTTCGACATGGTGCGCCCGGTCGTCGTCGGTCACTCGATGGGCGCGCTGACGCTGTGGGAGTACCTTGGCCGTTACGGTTGCGGACGGCTCTCCGGGATTTGCGTCGTCGACCAGTCGCCATGCGTGGTCACCGGCGACCAATGGACTCTCGGGATCTACGGCGATTGGCCGGCGGAACGCGACGCGACGTTCGTGGCGAACCTCGAGGCGGACTTCGTCGAGACGGTGATCGGGCTCATCTCCTTCGGCAACAACCGGCGGGCGCGGGAGCGCTACGAGACCGGCTCCAGCAGCGTCCAGCGGCTGCGCAACTATCTCCAAGGGCTCGACCCGCAACCGCTCATTGCGATCTGGAAGAGCCTGGCCGCGGCCGACTATCGGCCGGTGCTGCCGTCGATCGACGTGCCGGCGCTGCTGATCTACGGTTCCGAGAGCAACTACTACGGCGTCGAAACGGGGGAGTATGTGCGAAGGAACATTCCGCGTGCCCGGCTTGTCATTTACGAGGACGCCGACCATTCGCCCCATATTGCTCGCCCGCAGCGGTTCGTCGCCGATCTCCTGCGGTTTGCGACGGAAGCCGGAGACGCGGCCGCCACGCCCCGTTGACGGCCGGATACCAAGAGGGCGCGGGGTCAACCGCGCCCGAAGTTTAGGGCAGGGATCTGCCCATTCGGAGGAGAAAGCCGAACCAATTCTGGATGCCCAAACGTCGATGCGAGGTCCGCCGGGCAAGACGTGTAGATCGACTCAACAATCGCAGGGTACACCGCCTTTCCGACGAGGGCCAGTCACATCGAGTCACTCTGGTGTGATTCCCGCATGAGCGCGGGGAGGGTGGGGTGTTCCGAGAGGGCTGCGGCGGAATCCGGACCATTGCCGCTACGACTGCCGGGTCGGATCCTCCGGGACCGCCGAGGCTTGGTCGGCGCGGAAGGCGTCGAGCCGGGCGGCGAGTTCGGCGTCCGCCAGCGCCAGGATGGCCGTCGCCAGCAGGGCCGCGTTGACGGCGCCGGCGCGCCCGACCGCCAGGGTTCCGACCGGGATGCCGGCGGGCATCTGCGACATCGACAGAAGCGCGTCGAGGCCACCCATCACCCGGCCTTCCATCGGCACCCCCAGCACCGGCAACGGGGTGATCGCCGCCGCGGCTCCCGGTAGCGCCGCGGCCATGCCGGCGCCGGCGATGATGACCTTGAGGCCCCGCGCCTTGGCGCCCCCGGCATAGGCGTTGAGTCGCTCCGGCGTGCGGTGGGCGGAGGTCACCCGCGCTTCCCAGGGAACGCCAAGCCGGTCGAGCGTCTCACCGGCATGGCGCATGGTCTCCCAGTCCGACTGGCTGCCGATGATGATGCCGACGAGGGGTGTGGAACTGTGAAAGTCGGTACTAGTCATGGGGCCTCCGAGGCTGGTCGATCGGGAAAGCGGCGGATTATAGGGACGCGGTCGTGCGGCGCAAGCCGGGTGGCGGCCGGGTCGCGGCCGGGGCCGGAATTGAAAATCTTTGGATGACGCCGCCGCCGGTGCTAGTCTGCCCCAAAAGGGGTAGTCGATGGTCGATGTTTCCAAGACCTCGTATGTGGCACCGGTCTCGGGCACCGGCCAGCATGAGGATCACGGACGTCGTCAAGCGCCCGACGGAGACCCGGCGAAGCGGCGGCCTCCGCATCCTCGCGAGGGGGTGGAGGATGTCGCCTTCATCATGGGTATTCCGGTTGCCGAACTGACGCCGAAGATCGAAGAGGCGCTGAAGTTCGTCATGGGCGAATTCGATCGCGTTCGCTACGAGCTCGACCTGAGCCGCGACCGCGAGGCCCATCTGCAGACCCTCGCCGACGCCCACCCCGTGCTGCCGGTGCTCAACCGGCGGGCGTTGACGCGCGAGTTGAACGTCGTTCTCCAACGCGCCGCGACGGCGGGCACCGAGAACACCTTTGTCTGCATGAGCCTGGTCAACGGTGCGGAGATCCGCGGCCGTTACGGTCTCGCGGCGGTAAGCGCGGCGATGACCGAGATTGCCAGAACCCTGGCCGCGGGCTTGCGAGCGAGCGACGTGCTGGGGAGCCTCGGCGGCTACGATTTCGGCATCATCCTGACCCTTGCCGACGGACCCGCCGCCGCCCGAAAAGCCGATCAACTCGTGGCGACGCTTGGCGATCGGCCATCGACCTGGGCGGATGTCGTGCTGGAGGCCAAGATGGCTTGGGGCTTGCGCGCCATGACCCCCGACGACACGGCGGAAACGCTGATCGATGACGCCGACCGCGGCCTTCGGGCGCGCGATATGGACCCGATTTGAGGATCGTTGCGGGAGTGGAACGTGAGGGCTCTCCACTGGCGTTTTCGTTCGTCATGATCTATCATGAAAGCTTGGATTACGAGGAAGGAGAACTCCATCATGAGCCTGCAGGAGAGGATTGAAGCCTTGAAGACCAAGCATCATGCCCTCGAACTCGCGATCGAAGAAGAGATCGGAAGGCCGAGTCCGGACGATCTCAAGATAGGTAGGCTCAAGAAACAAAAGCTGATGATCAAGGACGAATTCACCAATTTGTCCCAAAAAGCGGCTTGTTGACAAACCGCGAGCGACGCCGGAGGGTTTCCTCTTCGGTGTGACGGTCGCGGGAAGTCGGTCGACTTCATTGACGATAGGCGGTGAACCGGGCGCTTGCGTTCGGAAGAGGGCTTGTACCGACCCGCGTTGATGCCGCGTGTCCCTGATACTGCGTTTCCTTAGATACTGCGTTTTCTTGGATGCTACGTGTCCTTCGGATACTACGAGTCCTTCGCCCGATCGCGCAGCTTGTGCTTCTGAACCTTTCCCGTCGACGTCTTGGGAACTTCGCCGAACACCACCCGGGTCGGACACTTGTAGTGGGCGAGGTTGGCGCGGCAGAAATCGATGATGTCCGCCGGACCGACGCCGTCCGCCGATGGTTTGAGCTCGATGAAGGCGCATGGGGTTTCGCCCCATTTGGGGTCGGGTCTGGCGACCACCGCCGCGAGCAGGACCGCCGGGTGGCGGTACAACGCGTTCTCGATCTCGATCGACGAAATATTCTCGCCGCCGGATATGATGATGTCCTTGGAGCGGTCCTTCAATTGAATGTATCCGTCGGGATGGACGACCCCGAGATCCCCGGAATGGAACCAGCCGCCGGCCATGGCCGCATCGGTGGCCGGCTTGCTCTTCAGGTAGCCCTTCATCACCACGTTGCCGCGGAACATCACCTCGCCCAGGGTTTCGCCGTCCGCCGGTACCGGCGCCATCGTCTCCGGGTCGAGAACGGCGAGATCCTCGAGCACATGGTAACGCACCCCCTGGCGGGCGTTCAGCGCCGCCTGCTCCTCGACCGGCAGGTCGTCCCACGCCTCTTGCCGGGGGCAGACGACCGCGGGCCCGTAAACCTCGGTCAATCCGTAGACGTGGGTGACGATGAACCCCAGCCGTTGCATCGCCTCGAGGGTCGCCGCCGGCGGCGGCGCGCCGGCGGGCATCACCTTGACCGTGTGCGAAAAGCCCGGGCGTTGGCTCTCCGGCGTGTTGACCACCATGTTGAGCACGATTGGCGCGCCGCAGAAATGATCCACGGCGTGTGCGCTGATCGCCTCCCATACGCCGTCCCCGGTGACCTGGCGCAGGCAGATGCTGGTTCCGGCCACGGCGGCCAGCGTCCACGGAAAACACCAGCCGTTGCAGTGGAACATCGGCAGTGTCCACAGATAGACGGGGTGATGGGCCATGTCCCAGGCGAGCACGTTGCCGAGGGCCAGGAGGTAGGCGCCGCGATGGTGATAGACCACCCCCTTCGGCTCGCCGGTGGTCCCCGAAGTGTAGCTCAGGCTGATCGCCCGCCACTCGTCCGCCGGAAGGCTCCAGGCGAACTCGGGGTCGCCTTCGGCCAGGAAGGCTTTGTAGTCGGTCTCGCCGAGTGCGTCGCCGCGTTCGCGGGCCAGCGGGTCGTCGATGTCGATGACCAGGATATCCCGCCCAAGCTGTTCGAGCGCCGGTCCGATCTGGGGGGAGAACTCGCGATCGGCGATCAGCACCTTGGCGCCGCCATGATCGAGGCAGAAGGCGAGGTTGGCCGCGTCCAGGCGGGTATTGAGCGCGTTCAGAACGGCGCCGGTCATCGGCACTCCGAAATGCGCCTCGTATAACTCCGGCGTGTTGGCGGCCATCACCGCCACCGTGTCGCCGTGGCCGATCCCGCGTCCGGCGAGGGCCGACGCCAGGCGGCGGCAACGGGCGTAGGTCTCGGACCAGGTGTAGCGCCGATCCCCGTGAATGATCGACGGGCGGTCCGGGTGGACGGCGGCCGACCGCTGGAGGAACCCGAGCGGCGACAGCGGCGCGTAGTTGGCGGGGTTTCTATCCAGGTCTATCTCGTAAGGGTTGCTGTTGGCGTTCATCGGCCGATTCGTTCCAGTTTGTCAGGGTTGAGGAATCGAAAATTATTGCCCAGCACGGGCACATTGCCACAATCCGGCTTTGCAAAAAACGGCGTTTTGCCCCACACTCCCGCCGCCATTCAGGAGCGCTGGGCCAGGGACGCTGAGGGAGCAGTGCAACAGGCTTTGCCGTTGCTAATAAGACGCCACAACAAAACCTTCAGACAGAAAGGGGGAGGGTCATGACCGGACCTTACGACGAAGCATTCACCAGGTCGATCAACGATCCCGAGGGGTTCTGGGGAGATGTCGCCGAAGACATCGACTGGATCAAGAAGTGGGATAAGGTTCTCGACGATTCCAACAAGCCCTTCTACCGCTGGTTCACCGGCGGTGTCGTCAATACCTGCTACAACGCGCTCGATCGTCATGTCGAAGCGGGGCACGGCGATCGGCTGGCGCTGATCTACGATAGTCCGGTTACCGGCAACACGGTGCGCAAGTACACCTATCAAGAGCTTCGCGACGAGGTCGCCAGGTTCGCCGGCGTTCTCGCCGCCCAGGGCGTCGCCAAGGGCGATCGGGTGATCGTCTACATGCCGATGGTGGCGGAAGCGGCGATCGCCATGCTGGCGTGCGCGCGGATCGGCGCGGTGCATTCGGTGGTGTTCGGCGGTTTCGCCGCCAACGAGCTGGCGGTGCGCATCAACGACGCCAAGCCGAAGGTCATCGTCTCCGCGTCGTGCGGCATCGAGGGCGCCAAGGTCATCGACTACAAGCCGTTGCTCGACGGCGCCATCGCCCTTTCCGAGTTCAAGCCAAACAAGGCGATCATCCTGCAGCGTCCGCAAGCACCGTGCGAACTCAAGCCGGGCTTCGACATCGACTGGCGGGAAGCGATGGCTTCGGCGCAACCGGTTGACTGCGTCCCGGTGGCGGCGACCGATCCGCTGTATATCCTCTACACCTCCGGCACCACCGGCGAGCCCAAGGGCGTCGTCCGCGACAACGGCGGCCATCTGGTGGCGCTGAACTGGACGATGAAGAACATCTACAACATGGAGCCCGGCGACGTGTTCTGGGCGGCGTCCGACGTCGGCTGGGTGGTCGGCCACTCCTATATCGTCTACGCGCCGCTGTTCCACGGCTGCACCACCATCTTTTACGAGGGCAAGCCGGTGGGCACTCCCGATGCCGGCGCGTTCTGGCGGGTGATCGCCGATCACGGGGTCAAGGCGCTGTTCACCGCGCCGACGGCATTCCGCGCGATCAAGCGCGAGGACCCCGACGCCAAGCTGATGGCGAACTACGATCTGTCGAAATTCGAGGCGCTGTTCCTGGCCGGCGAACGGACCGACCCCGCCACCCTCGAGTGGGCGCAGAATGCGTTGAAACGCCCGGTCATCGACCACTGGTGGCAGACCGAGACCGGCTGGGCGATCGCCGCCAACTGCATGGGACTGGAGCCGTTGCCGGTGAAGCCCGGCTCGCCGACCAAGCCGGCGCCGGGGTGGAACGTGCATGTCCTCGACGAGAACAGCGAGGGGATTCCGCGCGGCGACATCGGTGCGATCTGCGTCAAACTGCCGTTGCCGCCGGGAAGCCTGCCGACGTTGTGGAACAACGACGAACGCTACATCAATTCGTACCTGGCCGAGTTTCCCGGCTACTACGCGACGGCCGATGCCGGCTATATGGACGAGGAAGGTTACGTCTACATCATGGCCCGCACCGACGATGTCATCAACGTCGCCGGGCACCGGCTTTCCACCGGCGGCATGGAGGAGGTTCTGTCCCATCACCCGGACGTCGCCGAGTGCGCCGTCTTCGGCGTCGCCGACTCGTTCAAGGGCCAGCTTCCGGTCGGCTTTCTGGTGCTCAAGGCCGGCGTTTCCAAGCCCAACGAGGAGATCGTCAAGGATGTGGTGCAGATGGTCCGCCAGCAGATCGGCGCCGTCGCCGCGTTCAAGACGGCCACCGTGGTCGACCGCCTGCCCAAGACCCGGTCGGGCAAGATCCTCCGGGGAACCATCCAGAAGATCGCCGATAACGAGGCGTGGAAGATGCCGGCAACCATCGACGACCCGGCGTTCCTGGACGAGATCTCCGAGGCGCTGGAGGGCATCGGTTACGCCATGGCCCGCCAGTAACGGAGAACGGGGAATAGAGGGCGCGGGATCGCGAGCGTCTTCTATCCACTTTTTTTGTGCGATTGACGTAGGGGCCTCCGACCAGAGGCGGGCATCGAACGGACGCCGACGGCGTATTGTCTTTTCGCCGGCGGCCCACAACCATCGAGAGGGGTGAGGGAGAATGTTTCAGCTTCGCATCCACGGCCGGGGCGGCCAGGGTGTCGTGACGGCGGCCGAGATGACGTCGGTCGCGGCGTTTCTGGAGGGTCGGCACGCACAGGCGTTTCCGAGCTTCGGTTCCGAGCGGATGGGAGCGCCGGTGGTGTCCTATTGCCGGATAGACGACAAGGAGATCCGCCTGCGCGAGCCCATCCTCGACCCGGACGCGGTGATCATCCAGGACGTGACACTGCTTTTTTCGGTCGATGTGTTTCAGGGGCTGAAAGAGGACGGCTTCGTCCTGATCAACTCGCATAAAAGCTTCGAAGATCTGGGAATCGCCGAGTATGTCGCGAAGTTCCCGAAGGGCCATGTGATGAGCGTGAGCGCGACCGAGTTGGCGATGAAACACGTGGGCCGGCCGGTTCCCAACGCCGCTTTGTTGGGCGGCTTTGCGGCGATCTCCGGCCAGCTTCGGTTCGAGTCGGTGGAAGCGGCGATCCGCGAGAAGTTCCCGGGCGCCGTCGGCGACGGCAACGTCGCGGCGGCGCGCGAAGTGTTCGATGCGGCCACTGCGGGCTTAGGCTCTGAGGAGGAGAACGGATCATGCTGAAACAGACGGAAGGATCCCATGCGGTAGCGGAAGCGGTGGCGCTGTGCCGCCCGGAAGTGATCTGCGCCTATCCCATTTCGCCGCAAACCCACATCGTCGAGGGTGTGGGTGAGTTGGTGAAAAGCGGTGAACTGAAGAACTGCGAATTCATCAACGTGGAGTCCGAGTTCGCGGCCCTGAGCGTGGCCATCGGCTCGTCGGCGGCGGGCGCCAGGACCTACACGGCGACGGCGAGCCAGGGGCTGCTGTTCATGGCCGAAGCGGTCTACAACGTCTCGGGTCTCGGCCTGCCGATCGTGATGACCATCGGCAACCGGGCGATCGGGGCGCCGATCAACATCTGGAACGACCAGTCGGACAGCATGGCATTGCGGGACGCGGGATGGATCCAGTTGTTCGCCGAAACCAACCAGGAGGCCGCGGATTTGCATATCCAGGCCTTCAAGCTGGCCGAGGCGATGAGCCTGCCGGTCATGGTCTGCATGGACGGGTTCATCCTGACCCACGCCTACGAACGCGTGGACATACCGGACCAAGAGCAGGTGGACGCCTTCCTGCCGCCGTTTCACCCGCGCCAGGTGCTGGATCCGGCCCACCCCTATTCGATCGGCGCGATGGTCGGGCCGGAGGCGTTCATGGAGGTCCGCTATCTGGCCCATGCCAAACAGCTCCAGGCCCTGAAAGAGATCCCGGAGATCGCGGCCGAGTTCAAGGAGACGTTCGGACGGGAATCGGGCGGGCTCATCCATTGCTATCGCACCGAGGATGCGGAGACGATCGTCGTTTCCCTCGGCTCCGTCTGCGGCACCATCAAGGACGTGGTCGACGGCATGCGCGACGGCGGCTCGCGGATCGGCGTGGTGAGCCTTTGCGCCTTTCGGCCGTTTCCGGCGGAAGCGCTGCGGGCGGTACTCGAAAGCCGCAAACGGGTCGTGGTCTTGGAGAAATGCCTCGCCCCCGGTCGTGGCGGCATCGTCGCTTCGGAAGTCCGCTTCGCGCTGCGCGGCATGACCACACCCGTTCATACGGTGATCGCCGGGCTCGGCGGTCGGCCGATCACGCGCCCTTCCTTGGTCCAGTTGTTCGAAAGCGCGCTGAGAAACGAGCTCGAGGACATCCATTTCCTCGATCTCGACTGGGAGGTGATCAACCGGGAACTGAAGCGTGAACGCGAGTCGCGGCGATCCGGCCCGACCGCCGAGAACATTCTCCGCGACCTTGGCCCCGGCGTCGCCAAGGCCGTCTGAGGAAGGGAAGATCAAATGACCGAGCAAACGGCGCAGAGAGTCAAGTTCTACCAGAAGGGTACGTTCACGGTCGGCAACCGCCTGATCGACGCCAAGGAGCGCAACGTGCAGGCGAGCATGGAACGCTCCAACGCGATCACCAGCGGCCACCGTGCCTGTCAGGGCTGCGGCGAGGCGTTGGGCGCCCGCTATGCCCTTGACGCGGCGATGGTGGCGACCGAAGGCCAGTTGATCGCCGCCAACGCGACCGGGTGTCTGGAGGTGTTCACCACGCCGTATCCGGAGACGTCGTGGCAGCTCCCCTGGATCCATTCCCTGTTCGGCAACGCGGCGGCGGTGGCGACCGGCGTCGCCGCGGCGATGAGGGTGAAGGGCCGCGAGGACGTGCGGGTGATCGCCCAGGGCGGCGACGGCGGCACCACCGACATCGGCTTCGGCTGCCTGTCGGGGATGTTCGAGCGCAACGACGACGTGCTCTACATCTGCTACGACAACGAAGGCTACATGAACACCGGGGTGCAGCGGTCCAGCGCGACGCCGCCGACGGCGCGAACGGCGACGACGATGCCGCTGGGTCCGGAGCCGGGAAACGTGTTCGGCACCGGCAAGTTCATGCCGGAGATTGCCATGGCTCACCGCATCCCCTACGTGGCGACCGCGTCGGTGGCCCGTCTCCATGACCTGGAGGCCAAGGTGCGGAAGGCGATGTCGTTCAGGGGCGCGCGCTACCTCCACATTTATGTCCCGTGTCCGCTGGGGTGGGGAACGGCCCCCAACGCCACCATCAGCATCGCCCGACTGGCCATGGAGTGCGGCCTGTTCCCGTTGTTCGAGGCCGAGCACGGCGCCTTCACCGACTCCACGCCGATCCGCCGCAAGATCCCCGTGGAGGACTACCTCAAGCCGCAACGGCGGTTCGCTCACCTGTTCCGCAAAGGCCGTGTCGACGTGGAACGCATCGCCCGGCTGCAGGCCATCGCCGACGCCAATATCAAGCGCTACGAATTGTTGCGCGAAGAGGAGGAGGGAGTGTAGCGATGACCAAACCTTTCGCCATTACCCTGGATGTCGGCACCAGCCTCGCGAACATGACCGGCACCTGGCGGACCGAGCGGCCGGTCTATCTCGACCGTCTTCCTCCGTGCAACAACGCCTGCCCGGCGGGCGAGAATATCCAGGCCTGGCTGTATCTCGCCGAAGAGGGCGACTACGAAGGCGCCTGGCGGGAGATTCTCAAGAACAACCCGATGCCGGCGGTCATGGGACGGGCTTGCTACCACCCGTGCGAGGGCGCCTGCAACCGCCAGCACGTGGACGAGACCGTGGGCATCCACGCCGTCGAGCGGTTTCTCGGTGATCTCGCCATCGAACGGGGCTGGACGGTCGAACCGGTCGCGCCTCCCTCGGGCAAGAAGGTCATGGTGCTCGGCGCCGGCCCCGGCGGCCTGTCGGCGGCGTACCACCTGGCGCGCATGGGTCACGCGGTCACCGTCTACGATAGCGCGGAGAAGCCGGGAGGCATGCTGCGCTACGGTATTCCCCGCTACCGGCTGCCGCGGGAGGCCCTGGACGGCGACATCGCCCGCATCGCCAACATGGGTGTCACCTTCAAGATGAACACCCGCGTCGACGACGTCCTCGCCGAGAAGGGGAAACACGGCTTCGACACCTGTTTTGTCGCCATCGGCGCGCAGCTGCCGAGAACCCTCGATATCAAGAACGACGGCTCGATTCCGACGTTCGAGGCGGTCAACGTTCTACACCAGGTGGAGGCTGAGCCGGAGGCCCTGTCGCTGGGCAAGCGGGTTGCCGTTTACGGCGGCGGCAACGTCGCCATGGATGTGGCGCGCTCGGCGGTACGGCTGGGCGCCGTGGACGTCCTGGAGGTCGTCTTCGAATCCCGCGAGCAGATGCCCGCCCACAAGTTCGAGATCAAGGAAGCCCTGGAGGAAGGCGTCCGGCTGACCTGCCTGCGC
>JAUXFS010000025.1 GCA_030622775.1 Rhodospirillales bacterium
CGCCGGCCATCTCCATCAGGGTCCTGGGTTCGGCCATGGCAACACTCCTTTGACAGTTAAGGGGCTGTTGGGGAGTAAGTGACGCGTTTGGCGGGAACGATTTTTCGCCAGGGACAGGAGCGGGCCGCGCGGTGGGGTGGGGCCCCCATGAGCGGCCCGCGACGCCGCCCTGGCGAAAAAGCGTCCCGTCCCAAAGGGATCCGACGCCATCGGCCCGCTGCCGCGTCGCTCGTCGTCGAATATGCCCGGCATGTCCTTCCTCCTCGCTTCTAACAGCGGGCCAATGGCGCTCGGACCAAACGCATCACTTATTCCCTGACAGCCCCTAAGAGTCCTCGACCGTGCCTTCGGGCGCCGTCACGGCGCCCTGGTGATCCGGATCGCTACGGGCGCGCCGGCCAGCGCGCGACGCGGTCGGAAAGGGGGGGGGATGTGGCCGCGGGTCAACGGGCCTTGCTTCCTCGCGGGCCGGCGAATAGCCAGATGACGAAGCCGAGCAGGGGAAAGACGAGGATCAGCAGGATCCAGATGACCTTGCCGCCCATCGATGCGCCGCTTTGAACGACGTTGAGGATCGCCCAGATATCGAGAGCCAGGAGAACCAGTCCCAAAAATCCTACTTCGATGCCCATCGGAATCTCCTTGGTTTCACATAGGGTCGCCGTATACCGCCTGTCGCCGGGCTTCCATACCCAAAATTCTCCAATCGTCGCGGGCGCTTCAAGTGACGATGCGCCACCCTCCACCGGCCGGCCCGATTTCCACTTGTTGCGTCGAAAAGGCGCATAGCGACCTGCGTTGATATAAATTTATTGTTGGGAGATTTCCATGAACCACGGAAAAACCTTGAAAGCGATCCTCCGTTGTCTTTGCGCAGGCTTTCTAGTTATCGCCGCCCACGCCCACGCCGAAACGATGGTGACGCAATCGGTCAACGATCGGAAGGCGAACGTGGGCGGGGCCATGACTCTCCCTTCCGGGGCGCAACTGGCGCTGAATGTCGACGGTGCCTTCGAGAGCCTCGATACCGGCGAGGAGGCAACGGACACCTTCCGCTACACTATTGCCGACGGCAACGGCGTGACCGCTACCATCGCCATGAACATCGACGGCAGCACCGATCCGTTCACCACGCGAGGGCGCCAGCTCATTGGACCGGATGGCAAACCGATGGCGTTAAAGGGGTACCGCGTCGGTATCGAGGAGGTTTCAAGCGGTTTCGCCTCGGAGGCCAAGTTCAGGGAGCGTGCGGCCAACGGGATCGGCGGCAACGCACAAGCCTTCGAGATATGGTGGACCAGAAACAAGGGCCCGTCGGAGCCCCAGCCCAGCAAGGTCGGGGTATACAACAAAGACCAGCTCGGGATGTACCTCGAAGCAATGCGCGGCGCGGTCCGCGCCGGCATGTACGTCATCCCGTCGATCCGGGTGTCCTTCGATCAAGCCTTCTCCGACGATGCGCTGAAGAACAACAAATAGGGCTGGCAGGGCTGGGCGCCGCACAAGTACCTGATCTACAACGAAGCCGACCCCTAGGGCGGTCGCGGCCGCGATCGGTTTTTCGCTTGGCTGGATTGGCTTGTTCCCGCGATCCTCGCCGACAAGGAGATCGCCGACAAGATCGCCTACTGGGAGATGTGGCACGTTCCCGGCCATAGGCACCGGCTCAACGACAGCGACTGGGACCAGTTCATCGATGTCTTCGCTCCGGCAATGATCGCCAAGTATCGTGAGCACATCCCGACCGGACTGCTTGGGCTCAGCTTCATTCATCAGAATAGCATGGGGAGGCTGTTGTCTCGAGGGGTGACCTTCAACGACCATAACCTTATCTCCGTGATCGGCGGCTACTGCTTTCACAACACGATCATGCGAGACGGCCCGGACATGACCTTCCCGACCCAGTGTTATGGGCCAAGGTACACGAACGGCGAGTTCGAGTTCGTGACCTACGCCCGCCAGAACAACGTCGCCATCCACAGCCAAGAGGGCCCGGGGCTGTATCCGACCAACCGCACGACCCCCATCGCCACCAAGAAGCGCGCCATGCTCGTCGGGCTTTTTCGCCTGTACAACGCGGAAGCCAACGGCTGGGCTCGGCACGGGTTTAGTCCCGACAATGGTTTCCAGCCTAGACATCCCATGAACGAAATTTTTAGGAAGGCTGTTGACGGAAGCCTGTAAGCGACGGAAACCGTAGCGGACGAGAGGAATAGGAAACAAGATCCATATTCCGATCGGAGGACCTGCTCCGGCGGGTCCTCCCTGTTCGCTTTCGGCGCAGTGCCGGTTTTCCGAGAACGCCGCAACCCCAATGTCCGCCATCCCATGGCGCCCGTCCAAGAAGGGTGTCCAGCGTCTCCACCCCAATCTTGAATGACGAATCCGATCCCGGGGGAATCGCTGAATTCCACGCCGTTCCCAGCCACGGGGGGAAAACTCCCTCGATACCGCGCCGCCAGAATGAGAACCGCTGGACCGGACCCGCCGACCTTGACCGGACCTCCGATAGGGGCTATCGAGATGCCGCTGGACGCGGTCCGCCTCCAGCGAGCGGATTAACGGGTTTGCAATTGGGACGCGGCAGACTTGCAACGCCACACGCTCGCTCCGAGGATCCGTCAACGACCTAGATCTGAGCCGTAGATGCTGCAATCCCAAACGACCGGAAGCCTGGGCCGTATCCGGACCGATCCGGCCTTGGTGCGCGCCGCCGTCTTCGCCATCATCGTTGGGCAGTACGGCTACACCTTCGCCTTTATCCACCTGCCCACCGATCTGCGACTGGCGTTCGCGGGCGCGCTGCTGGTCGCGCAGACGGTGCTGGCAGGTGTCGCCCTGACGACGCGACCGAGCTTGGCGGGCGGTCTCATCGTTATCGCGGCTGTGATGACGTTCCTGTGTTGGGGGATCAGCTACGGGTCCGGGTTCGGCGGCAGCCATGTCGTTCTCGATCTGCGGATCATGTCCAAGGACGTACAACTCTTCATCGCGCCGATCTGGCTGCTGGCCTTTTGGGACGTCCTGCGGCTTCGATCCATCGCCCTGTTGGCGATGGGCGGCATCGTTGTCGGTGGCATCCTGGCGCTGACCGGACCTCCCAACCCTTTCCCGGGGGAGATTTGGAATACGCGGTTCGCCGTCATAACAGGACTGGTGACCACCGTCCCCTTCGACAGCGCCTTCTTCATCCTGCTCAACGCCTTCATCGTCGATCAGCTGCGTCGGGCGGGCATCATCTCTCCGGTCATCGCCTGGCCGCTGATCGCGTTCGCGATCGTCCTGATCATCGGCTACCAGACACGCACGGCATGGGTGATGCTTGCTGCGTACTATGCCACCTCCCTTTACCACCGCTGGCGTCATATCGATTTCGTGCGAGCGCTTCCGTTGGTACTGCTGGGGCTGGGAGCGGTCTCCGTCATCGCCTTCCTGGCGCTCTCGGGCGAAGACATCGAGCGCCTCGGCAGCGGCCGAATGGCGAGCTACATCCTCAGGATGGAAATCCTCTCCAATCGGGATTGGGGTCCCCTGCTGTTCGGGTCCGGTCCCGATACTGACAAGTTCCGAACGGCCGTATGGTGGTGGGAAGAGAAGGACGCGCACAACGACTACCTGCATGTGAGCATCGAGACGGGACTGGTCGGTGTGCTCGCCCTCATCATATTTCTGGTCGCCCTGTATTCAAAACTGCCGGCTTTCGGGAAGCCTTTGTTTTTCTCGCTGATCGCCAGCTCGATGTTCAGCAACGCGTTGCTGAGTCGGCCGACGTTGAGCATCTACCTGTTCCTGGCCATGGCGGTCTCCATCCGCCTCTCAGGGGAGATTTTGCCAAACCGTAGCCATCGAACCATCGCCGACCAAACCTAGAGAAGCCCCTTCCGTGTCCGTCTCGAAGCTTGAAATTCCCGTCCCGCTCGTGCATAGCGTGCGCGATCGATCTTGTATGATCAAGAGAGTCACCGTGTAAGAATGATCTCCACGCCGCCCCCATCACCCTCTCCGCAAAGTCGGAACGGCAGTCGCTGGCCCGAAATAGCGATCATCGGAGCGTACCCGCCACCATACGGCGGCATCTCGGTGCACCTGCAACGTCTGTTGCAGCGGCTCGATACCCGCGGGGACGACTACATTCTTTACAACGCGCGCTCCTCCAGCGAGCGCCCCCCCCACGTTAAGAGCATCTCAAAGAACAAGTACTGGTGGTACCTGGGCTTTTGCCTCCGCCATCGTTGCCGCATTGTCCATCTGTTATCCGAGAACTGGCCCAGCCGGGTTCTTTTCGGCTTGGCGGCCTGCATCAGACCCGGAAAATACGTTCTAAGCCTCCAGGGACAGATCACCCCCGACATGCTGAAGAAGGGAGGAATCATCCGGTCGTGGTTGACCCGCTGGCTTCTTCACCGTATGGACGCGGTCATTGCCTGCCACCCGGATATCGCCCGCGACTGTGTCGAGGGCGCCGGGCTTTCGCCGGAAAAGGTTTACATGGTACCTGCGTTCATTCCACCCGACCCGACCCATGCCCCTCCCCTCCCCGGGTACATCGAGGAGTTCATAGCCGCCCACGGGCCGGTCGTTTCCGCCGTCGGCTGGCTGGGGGTCGATTACGAGGGCGCGGACCTGTACGGGATCGACATGATGGTCGATTTGATCGAGCGGCTGCGAGATTCCTACCCCGATATTGGTCTGGTCTATTCGTTCAACAGCGATTTTCCGGATAAGATCGACGCCACCGTAAGGGATATCCGCCGCCGCGTCGGTGACCGCATATTGCTCGTTTCTGAACCCCTCGAGGATATCAGCCGTTTGATGTCGTCCAGCGATTTGTTCGTACGGCCGACCAATACGGACGGCGACGCGGTGTCGATTCGCGAGGCCCTGCATTTGGACGTTCCGGTCGTCGCCAGCGATGCCGTCCCGCGGCCGGACGGATGCCTGGTCTTCCGCAGCCGGGACATGGACGACTTCGAAACGAAGATCCGCGACGCCCTGAACCGGCTCGACCAGCTTAAGCAGAGGGTCGCCGCCTGCGTGATGCCCGACAACGCCGAGCCGATCCTGTTAATGTACGATGCCCTGAGAAGGGCGTCTTGACCCCATCCCTTGAGGCACGTTAGCGCCGGACAAAGGCGAGGCCGTCATCGTCATCCACGAAAGCCCGGAAACGGAATGGATTCCAAATTGGCAACAGCAGTTCTCGCCTCGGGAATGCTTGCGCCCGACACCGGAGGGAAGGCGCGCCCCCGCCGTTCGCCGGCGTGCCGGGGATTCCTTGCCGTGAACCCAGAATTGTCCCGGACAGGCTTGGAGCACAGCTGATGCGTGCGGTGATAATGGCCGGCGGAAAGGGCGCAAGGCTGCGTCCTTTCACCACCGTAATCCCCAAGCCGCTCGTTCCGATCGGCGACATGGCGATCATGGAAGTTGTCGTGCGACAGCTGGCTCACAGCGGATTCGACCACATCACCGTGGCCGTCAGCCATCTCGCCCACCTCATCATCGCATACTTCGGCGACGGCTCACGATGGGGATTGAAGATCGATTACTCCTTCGAGAACAAACCGCTCAGCACCATCGGACCTTTGAAACTGATCGAGGACCTGCCCGATCATTTCCTGGTGATGAACGGCGACGTGCTCACCGACCTGGATTTCGGGGCAGTCTACCGCCACCACGTGGAGCACGGTAACTTGGGAACCGTAACCACCTTCGAGCGGGACGTGGAGATCGACTTCGGCGTGATCCGTTACGACGCCGGCGAAAACCATATCGCCGGATTCATGGAAAAACCGGTGGAGCACTTCAACGTCTGCATGGGCGTCAACGTCTTTGCCAAGGGGATTCTGGATTTCGTACCCGACGACGTGGCTTTCGGGTTCGACGACCTTCTGCTCAAGCTGATCGCCGAGAGCGAGCGGATTTGTGCGTACCCCTACAAGGGCTATTGGCTTGATATCGGCCGACCGGACGATTACGACCGAGCCAACGGGGAGTTCGACGGACTGCGTGACCGCCTTCTTCCCCAACATCCGGGGGAGAAGGCATAATCCGTGGCAACCTCGCGACTGCTCGTTACGGGAGCGACCGGTTTTGTCGGCGGCTGGGTTTTGCGTTGCTGGCGACGCACCCGTCCCGAGGTGGAGGTTTGGGCAACCAGCGAGAAGCCGAGACCCGACTCCGTCGACGCCCACACCTATCGCCAAGTGGACCTGCTCGACGCCGACGCAGTCCGCGCCCTGGCAGCCGAGTGCCGTCCGACCCATGTCATTCACCTCGCCGGGGTTATGGGCTCGGCCCCTTTGGCGACGCACCTCTCGGTGGACGTCGTCGGCTCGGACAATCTGTTCCGGGCGCTGCTGGCGCTGGGCTCCGACCGGCCCGAACGCATCGTCCAGGCAAGCTCGGCCGCAACCTACGGCCAGGTGCTGACGGAAGAACTCCCGATCAGGGAAGACCAGACCCCCCGGCCTGTTTCACCATACGGTCTCGCCAAGCTGGCGCAGGATTACCTTGCCCTCGCTCTGGCCCGCACGGAGGGGCTGCCGGTCGTGCTGGGCCGGGTCTTCAACCTGTTCGGCCCGGGTCAGCCGGACACCCTGGTGCCGATGGCTTTCATCAACCAGTTGCGGGAGGTGATTGCCGGCAAGATCGATCGGCTGCAGGTGGGCCAGACCTCGTCCCGGCGTGATTTCGTCGACATCCGCGACGTGACCATCGCCTTCGACCGGCTGCTGCACTTCGGCGTACCGGGCGAAGCGTACAACATAGGATCGGGACGGGAGGTTGCCATTCAGGAGGTCATCGACAAGCTGCTCGTGGTCAGCGGGCTCGATGTGCCCGTCGAGGTTTCTTCATCCCGCGTTCGCGCCACCGACGTCCCGCGGGTGCGTGCGGACATCACCAAGATCACGACCTGCACGGACTGGCGCCCGCGGATCACGATGGACGAGTCGTTGAAGGCCATGTGGACCGGTGACCGGGACTGGACCTGACGGGATGCCGGTGGGCGCGCGACGATGAACGATCGACAAAGTGAGATCGGATCCTACGAGCAACTCGCCGAGGCACCGGGGCGCCGGAAGGCCCGAGCCCCCAGGCCGGTGGTCTGCATCCAGGGCCTGGGCTTTGTCGGGTTCGCCATGGCGGTGGCCGTCGCCGACGCCCGGGAGCCCGACGGTTCGCCCAGTTTCAACGTGATCGGCATCGACCTGCCGACCGCCGAAGGAAAGGAAAAGGTCCGCACGATCAACGAGGGTCGAATGCCGCTGGTGAGTGCGGATAGGGATCTCGAAGCGGCGTTTCTTCGAACCGTGCAAACCGGCAATCTCGTCGCGAGCACCGACCCCGCCGCATACCGGCTGGCCGCCGTATCCGTCGTCGACATACACCTCGACGTGGAGCAGGAGGACGGAGCGCCGAAGGTGCGCCTTGACGGCTTCCGCGCCGCTATTCGGACCCTCGGCGAACATATGCAACCCGGTTCGCTGGTGATCGTCGAGACGACCGTGCCGCCGGGTTGTTGCGAAAAGGTGGTCGCGCCCACCCTGGTGGAGGCGCTGGAACGTCGCGATCTGCCCGCGGAGTCCATTCTCGTCGCCCACTCCTATGAGCGGGTAATGCCGGGTCGGGAGTACTTCCGATCGATCGTCAACTTCCCGCGGGTCTATTCCGGACTCACCGGGGAAGCCGCCGATCGCTGCGAGGCCTTCCTGAGGAAGGTCATCAACGTTGCCGACCATCCCCTGACCCGCCTCCAGTCGACCACGGCATCGGAGATCGGCAAGGTGCTGGAGAACAGCTACCGTGCCGTAAACATCGCCTTCATCGAGGAGTGGGGTCGCTTTGCCGAAGCCGTCGGCGTCGACCTGTTCGAGGTCCTGGAAGCCATCCGGGTGCGCCCGACCCACAACAACATCCGCCAGCCCGGTTTCGGCGTTGGCGGCTACTGCCTGACGAAGGACCCCTTGCTGGGCCAGATCGGCGCCCGTGATCTATTCGCCCTTCCCGACCTCGGCTTTCCTTTTTCCGCCCGGGCGGTGAAGCTGAACAGTGCGATGCCGCTCGTCTCCCTGGACAAGATCCGGGGCCGGCTCCAAACCCTCGCCGGAAAGACGATCCTGCTGCTGGGCGTCAGCTATCGGCAGGACGTAAGCGATACCCGGTATTCGCCGTCGGAGACTTTCGTTCGTCACGCCGAGCGGGAAGGAGCGCGGGTCATCTGCCACGATCCTCTGGTATGTGAGTGGACGGAGCTGGACCGGCGTCTGCCGTCGGAACTCCCCTCCCCCGAAGGATGCGACGGGATCGTATTCGCCGTTCCCCATCGGCAATACTGCGACCTCGACCTTGCGCGATGGCTGGGAAAGGCCAGACCCGTGGTCCTGGACGCCAACAACGTGCTCTCGCGATCCCAACGCGAGACGCTTCAACGCCTGGGATGCCCACTAACGAGCATCGGTAGAGGTACCTGAGAAAATGAGCGGTAAGGTTCTGATCACCGGCGGTGCCGGCTTCATGGGGTTTCATTTGGCCAGGCACCTGGTCGAGGGCGGTTACCGGGTCGACCTGGTGGACAGCCTGGCTCGGGGTGTCCGTGATCCGGAACTGGAGGAACTTCTGTCCCGGCCGCGAGCGACGCTGATCGTACGGGACCTGTTGAACCCCGATGCCCTCGACGATCTTGCCGACGACTACGACTTCGTCATCCATCTGGCGGCACTCCTCGGCGTTGCCAACGTCCGCCAGCGTCCCTACGACGTCCTCACCTTCAACGACATCCTGCTCCAGCGGATGATCGACTTTTGCCGTCGGCAAAAGGCGTTGAGGCGGCTGCTGTTCCCGTCCACCAGCGAGGTCTACGGAGGGACCTTGCGTTACTTCGATATGCCGGTGCCGACTCCGGAGAGCACACCGCTGGCGGTGAACGACTTGGCGGAACCTCGCACCAGTTACATGCTCTCGAAGATCCTCGGCGAGGCCCTTTGCCGCTACTCGGGACTGCCGTTCACCATCTTCCGGCCACACAACGTTTACGGCCCCCGCATGGGACTCTCCCACGTGGTTCCCGAGCTGCTGAAAAAAGCCCGCGATCTCGGCGACGACGAAGCTCTCGAGGTCTATTCGCCCAGCCACAAACGCACGTTCTGCTACGTCTCCGACGCGGTGGAAATGATCGTCCGGATGATGGAGACGCCATCGTGCGAGGGCGAGACCCTGAACGTGGGCAACGAGGAACCGGAAGTCGCGATCGGCGAGCTGGCCCGAATCATCCTGAAAACCGTCGGCCGCGACAACGACATCCTTCCGATGCCGGATACCCCGGGCTCGCCCCAACGCCGGGCGCCGGACATGACCCGGACGACCGGGCTGATCGGCTTCAGAGCGCAGGTGGACCCCGCCGACGGTGTCGCCCGCACCTACCGCTGGTACCGGGAAAAGATATTCGAGGGCGGCGGCGTCAGCGCCCGGTAGTCCGCCTTCCCTCCCCGGACCCAGGGTCGACCGGGCCGCCGGTCGGACCCCGGTCAGCTTCCGGGAGACGGGTTGAGCCTGTCGCTTCGGGCAGCAAGCCGATCGCCTGGCAGCGCTATTAATCGCGGATCGTCATAGACAAGATCGAGACCGTCTATCGTGACATCGCTGCAGAGCAAAGCCGGCGCTGAATGAACTCCCCAGCGGTAGCGTCCCGTTGGATGGAAGGGGCTGCAGGGTACCTCCGTAGACCGCCGGTGCGGCGAGCCCCGATCGTCGAGCATGAGCGCGCCTGAGTTTTTAGTTATGTCCAGACTCTTCTGCAAATCAGGACTTTCCCCAAGAATCCGGCGCCACGTAGGCGATGGTGTTGATGTGACTCGAGAAACTGCGCTTGGGAAGTGGAAGGGGTTATTTTTGGGGAGACTTTTTGCGGGTGGCGGTGGGGCCGTCCGTGGATAGGATTGGGGCTGCAAGACCAAACAAACCAAGCCCATCCGACGGAGGCCCGAGCCTATGATAGCGCGAACCGCGGCCAAGATGCGCGCCCATCTCGATCATTTTTCGGGGAGTCTTTCCGCCGGATTGTGCAAATCGGCGCGGCGGTTCGTCGGCGAGGCGCTGTACGGGATTGCCGCGCGTCAGAGCGTGCGGCTGACCGAGATCGGGCGGGCGCTGGAGGAGGTGATTCCCCTGGCCAAGACCGAGACGCGGCTGTCGCGCAACCTGGGACGGCCGGAACTCCGCGAGCACCTTGGCCGGGCGATCCTGCGCGAAGGCCGCCGCAAGGTGGGCAAGCGCAC
>JAUXFS010000514.1 GCA_030622775.1 Rhodospirillales bacterium
AAATCTTCAACGCTGACAGGATCAGCGAGCGACACCGGCATCGCTACGAGGTCAACAATAACTACATCGGGATATTGGAACGATGCGGTCTCGTATTCTCCGGAATGTCTCCGGATGGTTTGCTGCCCGAGATCGTGGAGATCCCGGATCACCCGTGGTTCGTCGGTGTACAGTTTCACCCCGAGCTAAAATCGAAGCCCCTGGACCCCCATCCCTTGTTCAGTTCCTTCATCCGTGCCGCGATCGAGCAATCGCGGCTGGTGTGAACATGGAGCATTCAGGGTGAGAAAAACGGTCTAACGATGTCTATCTGCGTAAATTGCCGCGCTTTTAACTCCTAGCTGCTGAGGAGGTACCCGCCATGACCGTTCCCAATCATGTGTCCATTGCCGGCCTGACATTGGGTAACGACCTGCCAATGGCGTTGATCGCCGGTCCGTGCGTGATGGAAAGCCGCGAACACGCCCTGGAAACCGCGAACGCGCTCGCCGACATAGCCCGTTCACTGGGCGTCGGGTTGATCTACAAGTCGTCGTTTGACAAGGCCAACCGCACCAGCCTCAAGGGCGTCCGCGGGGTCGGCATGGATGTCGCGCTGCCGATCTTCGCCGAGATCCGCGAAACAGTCGGAGTTCCAGTGATCACCGACGTTCATGCGCCGGAGCAGTGCGCTCGCGTGGCCGAGGTCGTTGACGTGCTGCAGATACCGGCTTTTCTTTGTCGTCAGACGGACCTTCTGGTCGCGGCGGCCAAGACCGGCAGGGCGCTCAATGTCAAGAAGGGGCAGTTTTTGGCGCCTTGGGACATGGCCAACGTGGTTGACAAGGTGCGAGGGGCGGGCAATACGGCGGTGATGCTGTGCGAACGGGGTGCCAGTTTCGGCTACAACACGCTTGTCAGTGACATGCGGGCGCTACCGATCATGGCCGAGACGGGATGTCCCATTGTGTTCGACGCCACCCACTCGGTGCAGCAACCGGGCGGCCGCGGAAGTACGTCCGGCGGTCAAAGGGAGTTTGCTCCGGTTCTGGCCCGTGCGGCGGTGGCCGTTGGTGTCGCGGCGGTGTTTATCGAGACCCACCCCGACCCGGACCGCGCTCCGAGTGACGGGCCAAATATGATACCCATCAGTCAGTTGCCGGCTGTTGTTGAGGTGTTGCTTGATTTCGACCGTTTGGCCAAGGCGAAACCTGTAACGATCTAGACCGGGCCTCTGCCGATCCCTGGGAGGTGACCTTCGGGGATGCGGCGTGCTTGCCAGGGAGGAGGGATGGCGGTATGAGTTTCCGGCGTTCGCGCCGGAGGGGATCCGATCGACTAGAACACTCCATCCGATACTCAGCCGATAGTAAACCGCCGCACAGGGGAGAGGAGCTTTCACCAGATGACTGCCATCGTTGACGTTACCGCGCGCGAGATCTTGGATAGCCGTGGCAATCCCACGGTAGAGGTCGATGTGACCTTGGAAACCGGCGCCAGGGGACGGGCCGCCGTGCCGTCTGGCGCTTCCACCGGTGTTCACGAAGCCGTTGAATTGCGCGACGGCGACATGGGCCGCTATGGAGGAAAGGGTGTTTCCAAGGCCGTTGCTTCCGTCAACGGCGAGATCTTTGACGCCGTATCCGGTATGGAGGCCGTCGACCAAGTACAAATCGATCAGACCATGATCGATCTGGACGGGACTGCCAACAAGAGTCGCCTTGGTGCCAACGCCATCCTCGGGGTCAGCCTGGCGGTCGCCAAGGCCGCGGCCGAGGAAGCGGAACTGCCGCTGTATCGCTACATCGGCGGCACCCAGGCACGGCTTCTGCCGGTGCCGATGATGAACATTGTCAACGGCGGCGCCCATGCCGACAATCCGATCGACATCCAGGAATTCATGATCATGCCGGTGGGGGCGCCGACGATCGCGGAAGCCGTCCGAATGGGCGCGGAAGTCTTTCATACCCTCAAGAAAGGGCTCAAGGACGCTGGTCACAACACGAACGTGGGTGACGAGGGCGGCTTCGCCCCGGCGCTCAACAGCGCCGACGAGGCGCTCGGCTTCATCATGAAGGCCATCGAGAACGCCGGCTACAATCCCGGCGACGACATGGTTCTTGCCCTCGACTGCGCATCGAGCGAGTACTTCAAGGACGGCAAATACGTGCTCGCCGGCGAAAACAAGCAACTCGATGCCGAGGGTAACGCCAATTATCTCGCCGACTTGGTGAGCCGCTTTCCGATCGTCTCGGTCGAGGATGGCATGGACGAGGACGATTGGGACGGCTGGAAGGTGCTGACCGAGGTGCTGGGCGGAAAGGTTCAACTGGTTGGCGACGACCTGTTCGTGACCAACCCGACGCGGCTTGCGGATGGTATCGATCGCGGCATCGGCAATTCGATCCTGATCAAGGTCAATCAGATCGGCTCTCTGACCGAAACTCTGGTGGCGGTGGAAATGGCCCACAAGGCTAGCTATACCTCGGTCATCTCGCACCGCTCCGGCGAAACAGAGGATTCAACCATCGCGGATATCGCGGTTGCCACAAACGCAGGGCAGATCAAGACTGGCTCCCTCAGTCGCTCCGACCGAATCGCAAAGTATAATCAACTGATTCGCATCGAGGAGCAGCTTGGCTCGGCTGCTCGCTATGCCGGCAGGGCTGCCTTGCGCCAAAGTTGAATGGGTGTGCCCCTTAACGTTGGTCATTGGAGGGGCGGGTCTATTGCCCGCC
>JAUXFS010000222.1 GCA_030622775.1 Rhodospirillales bacterium
GCCCTACGCCAACGGCCACCTGCACATCGGTCACGCGCTCAACAAGATCCTCAAGGACGTGATCAACCGTTCTCAGCAGATGCTGGGCAAGGATGCCAACTACGTCCCGGGCTGGGACTGCCACGGCCTGCCGATCGAGTGGAAGATCGAGGAGAAGTACCGGGCGAAAGGCAAGGACAAGGACGACGTCCCGATCATCGCGTTCCGCCAGGAATGCCGGGAATTCGCCGGCAAATGGATCGACGTCCAGCGGGAGGAGTTCAAGCGGCTCGGGGTGATTGGCGATTGGGAGCGGCCTTACTCGACGATGACCCACGACGCCGAGGCGCAGATCGTCCGCGAACTCGGCAAGTTCCTGATGAACGGCGCGCTGTACAAGGGCGCCAAACCGGTGTTGTGGTCGGTGGTCGAGCGAACCGCGCTGGCGGAAGCGGAGTTGGAATATCACGACCACACCTCGACCACGATCTTCGTGTGCTTCGATATCGAGCGTAGTCCGGTCGCGGATTTGGCCGGCGCCGCGGTGGTCATCTGGACGACGACCCCGTGGACCATCCCCGGCAACCGGGCGATCGCCTACGGCGACGACATCGACTACGCCGTCGTCGAGGTGACCGATACCACGGACGAGAGCAAATTGGAGAAAGGACGGCGTCTCGTCGCCGCCGAAGCGTTGCTGGCGGAAATGGCCAAGGCCGCCGGTGTACGGAATTTTCAGGTTGTCGGTCGGCTGAAAGGACGCGAACTCGCCGGCGCCGTCTGCCGCCATCCGTTCAACGGCGAGGGTTACGATTTCGAGGTGCCGTTGCTGCCGGCCAACTTCGTCGACGTCGAGACCGGCTCCGGCTTCGTCCACATCGCGCCGGGACACGGCGCCGATGACTGGGACTTGGGGATGCGCCACGGCATTCCGGTTCCGGACACCGTAGGCCCCGACGGCCGGTTTCTCGATCACGTCGCGTTGTTCGCCGGCCGCCAGGTCCTGCGCGCCGACGGCAGCGAGGGCGACGCCAATGCCGCGGTCGTGGAGGCGCTCGGGGAGACCGGCGCGTTGCTGGCGTCCGGCAAGCTCGTGCACAGCTACCCCCATTCCTGGCGGTCCAAGGCGCCGCTGATCTTTCGCAACACGCCGCAGTGGTTCATCGGCATGGAAACGACGGGTCTGCGCCAGGTGGCGCTGGACGCCATCGGCGAGACCCGCTTCATCCCGGGCTCGGGGCGCAACCGGCTGCGCGGGATGATCGAAACCCGCCCCGACTGGTGCGTGTCGCGCCAGCGCGCGTGGGGGGTGCCGATCACCGTCTTCGTCGACAAGCTGAGCGGTGAGCCGTTGCGCGACGAGACCGTGTTCGACCGCATCGTCCGGGCGGTCGCGGCGGAGGGCGCGGATGCCTGGTTCGCCTCGGACCCCTCCCGTTTCCTGGCGCCCGAATACGATCCGGCCGATTTCGAGCAGGTCATGGACATTCTCGACGTCTGGTTCGATTCCGGCTCGACCCACAGCTTCGTGCTGGAGAGTCGGGACGACTTGGAATGGCCGGCGTCGCTCTACCTGGAGGGCACCGATCAGCATCGGGGATGGTTCCATTCGTCGCTGCTCGAGTCGTGCGCCACCCGCGGGCGAGCGCCCTACGAGGCCGTGTTGACCCATGGCTTCGTAATGGCCGAGGACGGCCAGAAGATGTCGAAGTCGCTGGGCAACGTGGTGTCGCCGCAGGACGTGGTGAACAAGCACGGCGCCGATGTTCTCCGGCTCTGGGTTGTCGGCTCGGACTGTTCCGAGGACCTTCGCATCGGCCCGGAAATCCTGAAGCAGCAGGCGGACGTTTACCGCCGACTGCGCAACACCCTGCGGTTCCTGCTCGGCAACCTCAACGGCTTCGACGAAAACGAAAGGGTTTCGCCCGGGGAAATGCCCGAGCTCGATCGCTGGATCCTGCACCGGCTGTGGCAACTCGACCGGCGGCTTCGCGAGGCTTGTGACGGCTACGAGTTCCATGCGTTATTTTCGGAGTTGCACAACTTCTGCGCCGTCGAGCTGTCGGCGTTCTACTTCGACGTCCGCAAGGACGTTCTCTATTGCGACGCGCTGACCTCTCCACGCCGGCGCGCCGCTCGGACCGTACTCGACAACCTGTTCGAGTGCCTGACCGCCTGGCTGGCGCCGTTCGCCTGCTTCACCGCCGAGGAAGCCTGGCTCACCCGCCATCCGGGGGAACAGAACAGTGTCCATCTGCGACTGTTTCCGGACATTCCCGACGATTGGCGCGATGACGCCCTCGCCGACAAATGGGCAAAAGTTCGCCAGTTGCGTCGCACCGTCACCGGCGCGCTGGAGATCGAGCGGGCCAACCGGCGGATCGGGTCCAGCCTGCAGGCCCATCCGGCGGTCTACGCCGATGCGGAGTATCGACACGCGGCGGAGGGCATCGATCTCGCGGACCTGTTCATCACCTCGGCGGCGGAATTCGCCGCCGGCGGGCCCCCGGCGGACGCATTCTCGCTTTCCGACGTTCCCGGGGTCCGGGTGAGGGTCGATGCCGCCCGCGGCGAGAAATGCGAGAGGTGTTGGAAGGTGCTGGAAGAGGTCGGCAACAACCCCGAACATCCGCGCATCTGCCCGAGATGCGCCGATTCGGTCGAGCAGTTTTCGGCGGCCGCCGAGTAGGCAACTGGGGGGGGGCGGCCGATGAGACTTTCCCGGGCGTTGCTGCCGGGGCTGGGTATCGCCGCTCTCGTCGCGGTATTGGACCAGCTCAGCAAGTGGTGGGTGGTAGAGGTGGTCATGAACCCGCCACGGACGATCGAAGTCACCCCGTTCTTCAATTTGGTGATGGGCTGGAACAGGGGGGTTAGTTTTGGCCTGTTCAATACCCATTCGCCGGTGACGGCATGGCTGTTGCCGGCGGTGGCGGTGGTCATCGTCGTCGTCCTGACGGCGTGGCTGATTCGCGTCGACCGGCTGGTGCTCGGCGCCGCCCTCGGCTTCATCATCGGCGGCGCCGTCGGCAACATCGTCGACAGACTGCGGTTCGGTGCCGTCGCCGACTTCCTCGACTTCCACGCGCTAGGAGCTCACTGGCCGGCGTTCAACCTCGCCGACGCAATGATCTCTGTCGGCGCCGCGATGCTGATTTTCGATTCCTTGTTTGTTCGCGCCGAACCGAGTAAAAAGGAACAGGGGAACGGAAGAAAGAAACGGTGATGAAACGGATGCGATGGATCGTGCTCGGCGCTGCCGTCGCGGTTGTCGTCGGTGGCTGCAGTGATACCAAGGAGCTTCTCGGACAGGGGAAGCGGCCTCCCGACGAGTTCGCGGTCTACTCGCGGGCACCGCTCAGCCTCCCTCCCGACTATGCGCTCAGGCCCCCGGCGCCGGGAACGGCACGGCCCCAGAACGTGATGCCACGCGATAGCGCCAAACGAGCGCTGCTCGGAAACCAGTTCGCCACTCAAGCTGGTGGAACGGCTGCGATGAACATGAGAGGGTTGTCGCCAGGAACCGAAGTCTTCCTCGAGAGAACCGGTGCGCTGGATGCGGATCCCGACATCAGGGTCCTGGTCAATCGTGAAACTTCAATCCTGGCGGAAGAAGATCAGAGTTTCACGGAACGGATCATGTTCTGGGGAACACCCACCGAATACGGAGTGGTGGTGGACCCGGTACAGGAGGCAAGGCGCATTCACGAAAATCAGGCCCTGGGTAAGCCGATTACCGAGGGAGAAACACCCACCATAGAACGTAAGCGTCGAGCCCTGTTGGAAGGCATCTTTAACTGACGGTCCTAGGCATAAAGTACAACCGACCGCAGGGTCGGTTTGGCATGCGGATTCGCCATACCACGCGTGACAGCGTACATTTGAAGGTCGTCCATGGGTTGGGCGAGCCGTGGCACCGCGTATCCGCCACGCCCCACATGCAGCCAATGGTTGCACAATCAGGGATTTTGCATTAGAAATAGCACCGGACCATCCCTCTGGATGGGGCCCTCGGTTGACGAATGACATAGCGGACATCGCACACCTTTTTCAGCGTGGGCTCAAGGCATCGGCGGCATCTCCGCTCAGGTGTTCGGTTCGGAGTGTGGGTCGCATCCGGCTTGTTGCAAGGATCGGAGAAACAATGATCGCGATATCATGGAGTGATCATTGTTCAACAAGGGTTGTACACCATGGGGACCGCTGACCGCTGGCCCGATTTCTTTTTAGTTGGCGCCATGAAAGCGGGAACAACGTCGATTTATAATTATCTCGGAAAACACCCGAGAATTTTCGTCCCACGAATAAAAGAGCCTCATTTCTTCGTTTGCGATACGTGCAAAAAGCGCCATTCGCTGACGCCTACTGCCATAGTGAACGAAGAGGATTATTTGGCATTGTTCCGTGGTGCCGGCGACGACCGACTGACTGGCGATTTCAGCGTTTCAAATCTATGGTGCAAATCCGCGGCAGAAAGAATATTTGAAAAGGCTCCATCCGCGAAAATTATAGCCGTTCTGCGCAATCCAATTGAAAGATGTTTCTCGCACTACGTGACGCGTGTTCAGCAAAACATGGAGCACCGGAGCTTCAACGAAGCTATTGAAGATGACCTGTGTGGCAAAAATAGGGAGTTCGGGTACTTAGAATTCGGACAGTACTACGAGAATGTAAAAAATTA
>JAUXFS010000532.1 GCA_030622775.1 Rhodospirillales bacterium
GGCAGGCGGCGACCGCCCGCTCGGCATCGGCCCTGTTCAGGGTCATCGGCTTTTCGACAAAAACGTGCTTACCCGCCTTGGCGGCGGCTTCGATCTGACCGGCATGCTGGCTGTGCGGCGTGGCAATGACCACCGCCGCAATCTCGGGATCGTCGAGCATCGCAGCGTAATCGGCGCTCAGTGCCAGTCCTTGGCGATCGGCGAACGCGGCGGCGTTCGCGGGGGTGCGGGTCACCGCCCGGGTGAACCGGATGTGCCCTCCCTTGGGCCGGCCGTCATCCTGAACGGAGTCGACCAGCAACCGACCCCATCTCCCCAATCCGACGATCGCCGCATTCAGCATGATCCGTTCCCTTCTCCTGCTATTTCGTTGCCAGCGGGATCGAGCGGAGGAAACCGGCGCGGTTGCGGGCCGCGGCCATCATCAATCCGAGGTCGCCGCCGCCGAGAACGAACCGCACGCCCATCTCGACGTACGTGCGCGTCAACTCCTGGTCGTAGATGCCCGCCATCCCCGCGGACTTACCGTTCCTGGCCGCGGCGGCGATCATCCTCGCGAACGCCGCGGCGATTTTCTCGTCGCCCAACCGGCCGGGAATTCCCATCTCCGCCGCCAGATCGTTCGAACCGATCAACAGTACGTCGATGCCGTCGACGGCGGCGATGGCGTCGGCATTGTCGATCGCTTCCGGCGACTCCAGCATCACCACCACCAGGGTGTTTTCGTTGAGGGCGGCGATCATTTGGTCTGCCGGCATCGTGGCGTAGCCGGCTTGCGCCAGCGCGCCGGTCAGCGAGCGGTGACCGTGCGGCGGATACCTGCAGTTGTCGACGACCCGCCTCGCCTGCTCCACCGTATCGACGTGCGGCACGACCACGCCCATCGCCCCGCCATCGAGGACCCGGGTGGCGTGGTGATGCTCGTGCCCGGGCACCCGCACCAGCGGGGTGATGGCGGTATCGAGGGCGGCAACCGAGATCCGGCTCGCCGTCTCCACGTCCATGGTGCCGTGCTCCATGTCGATGAACAGCCAGTCGAAGCCGCAGGTCTTGGCGATCCTGGCGATATCGACGGTGCGCCAGTGCAGCACCGAAAAGCCGACTGCCAGTTCCCCGGCGAGCAGACGTTGCTTGGCGACGTTGGCGACGATCGTCATCTTCCGGCGTTCCTTTGCCCGTTATCCACCCGGCCGAGTGCGACTTCCGACGATAGGAGCGGCGCACAAAAGGATCAAGGACGCGGGAAAATCGATCGTCGCCAACCGGCACGGGATGGTCGATCGTCCGCCGCCCGGTCAAGCCTATTTCGGCCCTCGGTTCCGGAACGCTCTACCGGCCGTAGTTCATCGTGCCGGGTAGCCACAGCACCAGGTCCGGAAAAACGAAGACGATGGCGAGGCCGAGCGCCATCAGCAGCACGTAGGGCAGGGTCCCGCGGACGATCTCGCGGATCGGTGCGTCGGTGATCCCCTTGATCACGAACAGGTTCATCCCCACCGGCGGGGTGATCAGCGCCAGTTCCAGGTTGATCATCAGCAGGATGCCGTACCACACCGGATCGACGCCCAGGCCGTCCAGCACCGGCAGCACGATCGGCGTGGTCACCAGGATGATCGAGATGGTCTCGAGAAACATGCCGAGGACCACGATCAGCGCCATCACCGTCAGAAGGAAAGGCACCGGGCCGATGCCCAAAGCCGTCACCGCCTCGAGAAGCTCGGCCGGCAGGCGCAGCATCGTCAGCACGTGGCCGAGCATCGCCGCCCCCGCCAGAATCATGAACAGCATCGCCGTCGTCCGGGTCGCGGCGAGGGCGGCGTCGAACAGCTTGGCGATCGACAGATCCCGATAGACCAGCACCGCGATGGCGAGCGCCGCGATGGCGCCGGCGGCCGCCGCCTCGGTGGCGGTGAAGACGCCGAAGTACATGCCGCCGAGGACCATCGCGGGCAGCATCAGCGCCCAGATCGATCGTCGGAGCGAGGCCAGGATCTCGCCGGCGCCGGCGCGGGCGCTCCGTTCCTCTCCGCCGATGCCGCGCCGCGACAGCACGGCGTAGGCGGCGAACAGTGAGGCGACCAGCAGTCCCGGCAGCAGGCCGCCGATGAACAGGGCGCCGATCGAGGTGTCCGAGACCACCGCATAGAGGATCATCGGGCCGGACGGCGGGATCAGGATCCCCAGGGTGCCGCCAGCCGCGACCACGCCGTAGGCGGCGTGGGGCGGGTAGCGATAGCGGATCATCTGCGGGATGGCGGTGGTGCCGACGGTCAACGCGGTGGCCACCGAAGAGCCCGAGATCGCGGCGAACAGGGTGCACGAGGCGACGGTGGCGGCGCCGAGCCCGCCGGGCAGGTGGCGCAGCAGGGTGTGCGCGGTGGCGTAGAGGTCGTCCACCAGGCGGGTCCGGATCATCAGGTGGGCCATGAACGCGAACAGCGGGATCGCCACCAGCAGATAGACGTCGAGCTTGCCGAAGACCACGTCGCCGAGGCTGCCGATCTCGCCCTGGGTGAAATAGAGGATGGCGATCGCGGCGAGGCTCAGGCCGGCGAATATCGGTAGCCCGGTCAGCAGCAGGACGACCA
>JAUXFS010000061.1 GCA_030622775.1 Rhodospirillales bacterium
CAAGGACTCCCTGCGCCTCCGGCGCAAAGTCGCCGCCTGGGACGACCAATTCCTCGCAAGCCTCATCGCCGCATGATCCCTTCACCCGATTCCCCTGGGCATTGTCGCTGTTTGAAGCTCGGTCTTCGCTGTGTTGGCTGGGGCCAGAGATGCGGTAGTATCGGCTCCGCAAGAGCCAGATTCGCGACCAGCTTGTTCTATTGCGCGAGGGTGGGCGAGCATTCCTCAACCCCTCGTCTCTAAGACGAGAACTGCCACTCTGTATCAAGCCTTCAGCTTGTAACCCCTGGCGAACATCCGATGGCATAGGAGCCACAACGCGGCGTTGACCGCGGCCAGTACCGCCGCGCCGATCATCGGGTTGACGTCGGCATGGCCGATGACGCCGTAGCGGAAGCCGTCGATCATGTAGAAGAACGGGTTGACGTGGGCGATGTGCTGAAACGCCGGCGGCAGCCTGTCGATGGAATAGAACGTACCGGAGAGGAACGACAGCGGGGTGATCACGAAGTTGGTGACCGCCGCCATCTGGTCGAACTTCTCCGACCAGATACCGCCGGCGATGCCGAGCAGCGCCAGCATCAGCGACGCCATAATCCCGAAATAGAGGATGGCGCCGATGTTGTGGGCATGCAACGGAACGAACAGGCTCATCGTCAGGGCGACGACGCTGCCGACGACGATACCGCGGCTGACCCCGCCCATGGCGATGCCGAGGGTCAGCTCGTGGGCGGTGAGCGGCGGCATCAGGGTGTCGACGATGTTGCCCTGGACCTTGGCGACGAGGATCGACGACGAAGTGTTGGCGAACGAGTTCTGGGCGATCGCCATGGTGATCAGTCCGGGCGCCAGGAACTCCATGAACGGCACCCCGGCCGCCGTCTCGACCGCGCGGCCGAGGGCGAGCGCGAAGATGGCGAGGAAGATCAGCGTCGTCACCACCGGCGCGAACAGCGTCTGATTGTAGACCTTGGCGAACCGCCGTACCTCCCGCAGGTAAAGGGTCCACAGCCCAAGCCAGTTGCTGCGTGTCAGGTCATGCATTCTCGAGTCCCTCCGGTCTCGCCACTTGGCCTAATTGCCCTTGCCCCCGAAACCATAGACCAGGGTCGCCTTTGCCGTGGTGTCGGTCTTGTTGGCGTCGTCGCCGGGATTGGTGTCGTGGCGCACCTCGTAGGAAAGTCGGGCGGCGAAATCGTCGACGATGGTCAGGGTCAGGGCCGTGATGTTGCCGAGATTGGCTCGTTTCGAATTGCCTTCGATGCCAAAGAAGTTAGTGAACTTGGTGCCCTTGGTGACTTGCCAGGCGAGATCGGTCGCGGCCCATCCGACCAGATCGTTGTTCAGATTGCCGCCATCCCCCGATCTCTCTCGGGCTTGCCGGAAACCGGGTCCGGCTTCAAGGGAAAGCTTGAGGTCGTCGGAATTGAACAGCCGGTAGCCGGGGCCGAACAGCTCGTGCGTTTGCCACTGGAAGCCGTCGTCCTTGTCGTCGACGAACCGCAAACGGCTCGTCGCATACCATTGATCGGTCAGGTTGTATTTGGTTTGGTCCCTGGCGACGAAGCGACGGGTGGTCGTCTCGCCGCTGTCGTTGATGAAGTCGTAGGACAGGGCGAACTCGTTCTCCCAATGGCCTTTCTGGTAGATCAGCTTTCCGGAGGCGCTGACTGTATCCAACGGGCTGTTGCCGGTCTGATACAGACCGCCGATTTCGGCCTCGCCGCTCCACGGCGATTTCTCTTTTTCTTCTTCTTCGGCCGCTGGCTCGCCGCCCGCTGCCGCGAATTGCTCGGCGTAGTCGGGGAACGCGGCGCCGGCCGTGTTGACGATCGCGTCGCGATGGTTCGGCGCCAGCCTTACGGCCGCGTCGACGATCGCCGGCGCCTGCTCGGGCGCGGTGGCGATGGCGGCGAAGATCACCTTGTAGATCGCCGGAAGATCGTCGCGGGCGACAGCCTCGTTCACCGCGATCTCGTCGGCATCGGTGAGGCCGGTGGTGGTCGCGGATCGGCTCGGATCGGCCCAAAGCAACGCGAACAGCAAGACGGTCAGCCCTAGGGTCTTGCCGTGATGGTCCGTGGTCATCATGCTCTCCCATTTCGCCGGTTCGGTGCGATCAAGAGATGAACGTGGGAGGATGAAGGGGCCGAAGACCGGTCCATCCATCCGAAGCCCCATGCGACGGGGGAATGACCGAACCTATAGTCGGGTGAGACACGCGACCAGAGGGGATTCGCCAGGATCGTTGAAACATGGGATCGGCTGTGTCACCAAAACCACGCCCGGATTGCCGGGACATGGGGCGGGCACGAGGGGGACGTGAATTCGATGCGAACGAAAAATTGGCTCGGGGCCGTATGCCGGCGACTGTTGGCATTTGTCCTGGTTCCGGTGTTGGCGCCGGCGCTTCTGGCGCTCGAACCCGCGCATGCACAGGAAGTGGCGGTCGACCGCGTGCTGAAAGTCGGCACGACCGTGGCGCCGCCCTTCGCGATCAAGGGCAAGGACGGTCGGTGGCATGGTATCGCCATCGATCTCTGGCAAGATCTCGCCTCGGATCTCGGGTTGAGGTTCGAACTGGAGGAGCGGAAGTTCCAGGATCTGCTGAAAGACGTGGCCGACGGGTCGTTGGACGTCGCCGTCGCGGCGATCACCATCACCGCCGAGCGGGAGAAGGTGGTGGACTTCAGCCACCCCTTGTACACGACGGGGCTGGGGATTGCAGTTCCTCTCGAATCCAAGGCCGACGGGTGGCTGAGGGTGGCCGAGCGCTTTCTGTCGCTCGAGTTTTTCTATGTGTTGGGCCTGCTGATGTTGGTCCTGCTCATCGCCGGTTTTCTGGTTTGGTTGTTCGAACGCAACCGCAACCGGTCGATGTTCGGCGGAGGAACCGCGAAGGGCGTCGGCAGCGGGTTCTGGTGGTCGGCGGTCACCATGACCACGGTTGGTTACGGCGACAAGGCTCCTGTAACGGTCGGAGGGCGCGTCATCGCGCTCATCTGGATGTTCACCTCGATCATCATCATTTCGAGCTTTACCGCGGCGATCACGTCGTCTCTCACGGTGAGTGAGTTGGGAAGTCCGGTCAAAGGGTTGGACGATCTGAGGCGTATTCGAGTGGGTACCGTGAACGGGTCCACGAGCGCCAACTTCCTCGAAGAGCAGAACATCGCAGCGATTTCATTCGAGAGCACCAGGAGCGGACTCGAGGCGATGACCGACAAGAAAATCGAAGCGTTCGTTCAGGATGCTCCTATCCTGAAGTATCTGGTGAACACCCACTTTCGAGGAAAGCTCCAGGTGCTCCCAGGCACGTTTTCGCGACAGGACTACGGTATTGCCTTGCCAGCGGGTAGCGAACTGCGCGAACTGGTGAACAGAGATCTTCTTGAGTACATCTACAGCGAAAGCTGGCGCGTGCTTCTTGAGCGCTATCTGAAACCGTGAAGCCCTCGAAGCCTCGAGGGACGTTCATGGGCAAGGCCTTTCCAGTGTCGTCCTGTCCGGGTAATGTCCTGCCAAGCGGTTTTATTGGCCGCGGTCGGCAATTGGAAAAGACGGGAACATCGGCGTGACGGAAGACAGGCAAACTTCGGGCGATAAAGCCTTCCTGCGGAAAGCCCTGGAGGCCACCATCCGCATTGGCCTCGTGGTTCTCCTCGTTCTCTGGTGCTTCGAGATCGTCAAGCCGTTCATCGTGCCGGTGATCTGGGGCATCATCATCGCCGTCGCCACCTACCCGGGGTACCGCCGACTGTGCGTCGCGATGGGCGACCGTCGCGGGCTCGCCGCGACGGTGGTCGCGCTCCTCATGCTCGTTCTGCTCGTCGGGCCGACGATCATCCTGGCCGACACGCTGGTGGCCGGCGCGCGGCAACTTGCCGGGGGGCTGAGCGACGGAACGCTTCGTATCCCGCCGCCGCCGGCGAGCGTCGCCGAATGGCCGCTCTTCGGGCAAACGTTGTTTGAGTTCTGGGGCCACGCCTCTCTCAATCTGGCGTCCGCGCTCAACGAGATCGGGCCCCAGCTCAAGGTTGTCGGCGGCTGGTTGCTGTCCGCCGCCGGCGGTGTCGGTCTCGGCATTGTGTTGTTCGTGTTCGCGATCGTTATCGCCGGCATTCTCCTGGCCAACGCGAAAAGCGGTGAGGAAGCGGCGGACTCGATCGCGACCCGCCTGGTGGGCGAACAGGGTTCGAAGTATGCCGATCTCGCCCGGACAACCGTGCGCGGCGTGGCGCGCGGGATCCTCGGCGTCGCGCTGATCCAGTCGATCCTCGCCGGGCTCGGCTTCCTTGCGATCGGCTTGCCCGCCGCCGGTCTCCTGGCCTTGCTGTGCCTCGTTCTGGCGGTGATCCAGGTCGGCGTCGGCCCGATCATGATTCCGGCGGTGATCTACGTCTTCGCGACCGCCGACCCTCTTCCCGCGGTCCTGTTCCTCATCTGGGGCGTGTTTGTCGGTCTCCTCGACAACTTCCTCAAACCCATTCTCCTGGGTCGCGGCGCCCCGGTGCCGATGGCGGTGATCTTCGTTGGGGCGATCGGCGGATTTCTCGCCCATGGGATCATCGGCCTTTTTGTCGGCGCGGTCGTCCTGTCGCTGGGCTACACCTTGTTCCGCGAGTGGCTCGGCGAGGAATCGAAGTCGAAGATGGAAGCAAGCGCGGCGGCGAGCGCACCCGCCCCCACGGACGGATCGGACGAGCCGTAGGGCTTTCGTACCGTACATGTCGAAAAAATGACAACGAAGGGAACCGAGCATGGCTAAGAAAACCGACGGCAAGAAGGCCGATCGCAAGAAGGTCAAAGAGAACAACGGCAAGATGAGCCGCAAGGCGTGCGAGGCCGAGATGGACAAGCTCCAGACCGAACTGTGTCGACTGCAGGAATGGGTCAAGCAGGAAGGCGCGCGGATCATCGTCGTCTTCGAAGGCCGCGACGCGGCCGGAAAGGGCGGCGTGCTCAAGCGGATCACCGAACGGGTCAGTCCGCGGGTGTTCCGTGTTGTCGCGCTGCCCGCGCCGACCGAGCGCGAGAAGACCCAGATCTATGCCCAGCGCTACATTCCGCACTTCCCGGCGGCGGGCGAAATCATCCTGTTCGATCGCAGTTGGTACAACCGGGCCGGCGTCGAGCGGGTCATGGGCTTCTGTACGCCCGATGACTGTGAGCGGTTCCTCCGGATCATTCCCAACTTCGAACGGGAACTCGTCGATCAGGGCATCATCCTGATCAAGTATTTCTTCGATGTCAGCGAGGAGGAACAGGATCGGCGGTTCCGCCGGCGGATCAACGATCCCATGCGGCAATGGAAACTGAGCCCGATGGATCTCGAGTCCTATACGCGCTGGTGGGACTATACCGCCGCCATCAATGACATGATGCTGGCGACCGATACCGAGTACGCGCCGTGGCACATCGTCGAGGCCGACGACAAGCGGCGGGCGCGGCTGAACTGCATCGCGCACCTGCTCAGCGTCATTCCCTACAAGAAGGTCCCCTTCGACAAGCCGTCGCTGGGAAAACGGGGGAAGCGGCCAAAGGACGTTCCCGAGCGGCCGATGTTTAGCCACTTCGTGCCCAAGAAGTACTGAGATTTCGGCTCACGGTTTGTGGTCGGGGGAGCCCTTGGGCGGGTAGTCGAGGACATCCTCCACCTTCCGGCGTTCCTCCTCGCCGATTTCGGGGAACGGGAACCGGCCGTTGGCGCGCCATGTCCCGACTTCCGCCTCGACCACCCGCGCGCGGTCGGCTTCCAGACCCGTGCTCGGCCCCCAATTCACCTGCGTTGGAACCGCGAAACCGGTGCCGGCCTCGTCGAGGATCCGCATCATCCGGAACAGGACGTCTTCGAGGATGCGGAAATACTCGTCGATGTCCGGGGTCCGCATGTAGACGAAAACGTCGAGGTCGAGGGAATACGCGCCGAGGCCCGCGAAGCTCACCCGCGCCGGGGCCGGCGAAACCTTGGGGTGCGCGATCAGCATCTCGCGAAACTTGGCGACCACGTAGCGCAGTTGCTCGACGGTCGTCTCGCGCCGCAGTTCCAGCTTCGTTTTCCACAATATCAGATCACGCTTTTGGAAGTTGTCGAGCTGCATCTGCGAGAATTCGGCATTGGGGATCGAGACGATGGTGCGGTCGAGCGACCGGACCCGGGTCGACCGCAGCCCGATCTCCTCGACCGTGCCGACCTGGTCGCCGTAGCGGCAGAAATCGCCGACCCGCACCGGCTTGTCGGCGAACAGAATAAGGCCGCCGATGACGTTCTCCAGGGTCGGGCGCACGGCGAGGGCGATGGCGAGACCGCCGACGCCGAGACCGGCGACAAGCGGCGCGATCGGGATGCCGAAGAACTCGGCGGCGTAAATCACCAGGAAGGCGACGACCAGGATGCTGAGCAGCCGGAAGGACGTTCTGATCAACTGGCTGTCGATACTGGCGGGGCGGAACCGTCGGGCGTTGATGATCGCCTCGGCCGTCCGGTTGAGGATGGTGACCGCGAGCCAGGCGATGGCGCCGAACAGGCATACCCCAAGCGCGTAACGGACGACGCTCTCGGCGACCCCGGTCAGGTTGATTCCGTTGGCGGCGAAGCGAAGGATCAGGAAAATGATCGCGATGTAGCTGGCCGCACTCAGGACTTGGCCGAACTCCAGCAGGTCCCCGGCCGCACGGCGTTTTTGATCCAGCCGCAGACCCCACAGGTACATCAGATAAGCGGCCAGGGCGCCGAGGACCAGGCTGAGAGCGAGGGCGCTCCACTGCCAGATGGTGACATCGAGAATGGTTGCGCGCATCCATCCGGGGAGGCTCAGAACCCAGTGACGGGGAATCAGCCGGCCGGGGCTGCGGACAAACTCTTCGTAGATGCTGACGGTCACGTCTTGCTTGTAGGGAAGGTCCTTGGCGAGGTCATAGTATTCTTCGAGGTTATCGATGGTATCGGCGGAGAACAGGAACTCGCCCGCACGCGGCCCTTCCTCGAGTTGGACGATGGTGATCTTGGTATCGGGAACCGTCCACCGCTTCAGGCTCGTTTGCTCCACCTCTTTCTTGCCCGGAACGTCCTTGAATGGAGGCAGATCGATCCGATCGAGGATTTCCTTGAGCATCAGTCCCCTCAAGACCGCTTCCTTCTGGATCTCGCTGGGAGGAACTTGGCTCAGATCGAGAGCGCCGGCGAACCGTTCGAAGGCCGGCCGAATGGCTCGCTGGGTTTCGTTCGCCCGCCAGCGTTGGATCGCGTCGTTGACGCTGGTGATGAAGCTCTGGAGCGTGTCCCTCGGGCTCGAGGTGTCGGCCGGCCTCAACGGATTGGAGCTTATGATCTCCTCTTTGGCCTTCTGTTCTTCGGCTTCCTGTTCTTCGGCTTCCTGTTCTGCAGCTTCTTGGTCCGTCGCCTGTTGTCCGAGGGCGAACGGCGCGAGCCCGGCCGACAACAGCATCAGAACAAACAGGACGGCCGCTCGACGGCACCAAAACCGAACCATGGCTCTCGTTCTCCTTTAAAGGTGGGAAACTTGTGTGCTCGCGAATTGCCGCCCCATTGTTGCCTCGGAATTTGGCATTCTGCAAGCTGCGGACACCAGCCGAGCCAGCCGCGAATGACCTGCAGGGAACGTCGAGTTGATCCGAAAGCCCCGCAAGGCGACGCCCCGGTCCCTGGAGAATGCCGCGCTGTTCTATCTCCAGCGACTCGCCACGTCGGCGGAGAGCCTGCGCCGGGTGCTGGGCCGACGGGTCGAGCGTTCGGCCCGCATTCACCAAACCGACCGGGCGGAAGGCTTGGCGGCTATCGATGATTTGATCTCGCGGTTCCGGAAATCCGGACTTCTCGACGATCGGGCCTATGCCGAGGCGCGCGCGAAGACGCTCCGTGGGAGAGGAGCGCCGTCCCTAGTCATTCGCGGTAAGCTTCGGCAAAAGGGGGTTGGCGAAGACGATGCCGACGCCGGCCTGGCGGCGGCCGACGGAGACGCCGGGGGTCCCGATCTCGCGGC
>JAUXFS010000243.1 GCA_030622775.1 Rhodospirillales bacterium
CGCGATATGGCCGTCGGCGGTCCTGTGCGGCCGACGGTACGGGGTGGTCAACCGGTCGTAGCCGGCGCCGCCCTTTGGCGGATCGAAGGTGAACCCGGCCAGGTTCTCGACGTAGTTGAACGACACCATCGTCTCGAACATCGGCACCTCGATCGCCTGGCCCCGGCCGCTGCGCTCGCGGTGATAGAGCGCCGCCGAGACCACGCCGAACGAGGCCAGCCCCGACGTCTTGTCGGCGACGATCGACTTGATGAACCGCGGCTCGCCGCCGGGTCCGCCCTGGGTGGCGGCGACGCCCGACATGCCCTGGACCACGTCGTCGTAGGCCGGCCGGTCGCCATAGGGCCCGTCGGTGCCGAAGCCGGCGATCACGCAATAGATCAGCCGGTCGTTGATGCGGGCGAGCGCGTCGTAGTCGATGCCGAGGCGCCTCGCCGCCTTCACCCGCATGTTGTGGATGAACACGTCGGCGGTCCGAACCAGCCGCAACAGCGCGTCCAGGCCGCGCGGGTCCTTGAGGTCGAGGACGAGGCTGCGCTTGTTGCGATTGCAACACATGTAGGCGGCGCCCATCCCCGGCGAGGCCGCCGGGCCGGGGTTGCGCATGATGTCGCCGGCGTGGGTCTCGACCTTGACCACGTCGGCGCCCATGTCGCCCATGATCTGGGTGCCGTAGGGCCCGGAAATGACCGTGGTCAGATCGATCACCCGCACGCCCGTCAAAGGTCCGCCCATCGCCTCGCCCCCGTCGCCGCCGAAAGAAAAAACCGCGTCGTTCGGCGACGATAGCATCTCGTCGCGTGGTTCAACAGGACCGGACCCGATCGCGGTCGCGATCGCGCCCGATACCCCCTCACCTAACCTCTCCCCCCCAAATGGGGGAGAGGGATGGAAAGGGTTGCGCCCGTCTCCCTGCCTCTTCCCCGATAAAGAACGCTTGCGCCCCCTCACCTTTCCTCTCCCCCGAAAACGGGGGAGAGGGATGAGCAGGGTTGTGTCGGCGGCAGCCGGCGCTTACCCGAAGCTGGGTGAGGGGGCGTGCGCCGGCGCGAAGTTCGGCCCGCCGGACTCTTAACGCTTGAGGCGGGCCGATTTATCTGCAACCCTTTCGATCAACCACCGGGACATGATCCCGGACCAAGGCACGGTCCCGACGGACAAGGGGGACCGGAGCGCATAAGCGACTGAGTTGGGAGGACTCGAAACAATGTCGAAAACAACAACACCAATCGTGATCGTATCGGCCCTGTCGTTGGCGGTGGCGGCGGTTCTGCCGCTCGCCGGGACGTCGGCCGAGGCCGCCGAGGTCGAGGGCCCCAAGGTCACCTGGAACGTGTCGGTGTGGGGGAAGAAGCGGGCGTTCACCGCCGGCGTCGAGAAGCTGGCGGTGATCGTCAAGGACAAGACCGGCGGCAACTTCACCATCAAGGTCCATTACGGCGAGGCGCTGTCGAAGGCCCGCGAGAACCTGGACGGGATCAAGCTCAACGCCTTCCACATGGCGCTGTTCTGCAACTTCTACCATCCCGGCAAGAACCCGGCGATCATGGTCCTGACCATGCCGTTCCTGCCGCTCGGCGACTGGAAAACGTCGGTGGCGGTCCGCGAGGCGGTCCACGCCCATCCGGCGGCGATCGCAGACATGGACAACTGGAACGCGATGACCTACGTGTCGACGCTGCTGCCCCAGTACGAGTTCCTCGGCAAGGGCGAACCGCCGATCAAACTCGCCGACTGGAAGGGCAAGCGGGTGCGCGCCGGCGGCGGCATCGGCAAGGCGATGGAGGTGCTCGGCGCCATTCCGACCACCGTTCCCGCCACCGAGGTGTACACCGGTATCGAGCGCGGCACCATCGACGCGGCGTCGTTCCCGTTCACCTACGCCCATTTCGCCTACAAGGTTCCCGAGGTCACCGACTGGTACACCGCCAACTTGTCCCCGGGGACGACGGAATGCCCGGTGGTCATCAACAAGACGGCCTGGTCGAAGCTGCCCGAGGCATACCAAAAGCTGATCATGGACTCCAAGGACGAGGTCTATGAGGCGCAGATCCAGGCCTACGTGGATATCGACAAAAAGAACCTTCCGATCATCGAGAAGAAGCTGAAGGCGATCGTCTATACCGACGAACAGTTGGGAGAGTTCCGCCAGATCGCCGGCCAGCCGGTGTGGGACGCCTGGGTCGCGGCGAACAAGGACAAGTTCGACGCCCAGGGACTTCTCGACCTGGTCTTCGAGACCGCGGCGAAGGTCAAAAAGCAGTAGGACATCGGGTCGACCCCGGTGCCGGGCCCGTTTGACCGGTTCGGCGCCGGGACACCCGGTGCGCCACCGCGATGAACACCGATCTCCAACGCCCCACGACGCCGTCGCAACCGTTGGTCGGCCGGCTCGACCGGCTGCTGGCGCCGATCGAGACGGCCCTCGATCTGATTGCCGCCATATTCATCTTCTCGCTGATGCTGGTCGGGGTGGTGCAGATCGTCGGCCGCAAGCTGTTCGATGCGCCGGTGTTCGGCTACATCGATATCGTCGAGTTGTCGATGACGACGTTCGCGTTCCTCGGCGTCGCCTATTGCCAGCGGCTCGGCGGCCACGTGCGCATGGAAATGCTGCTGTCGCACCTGCGCGGCCGGACCCTGTGGATGGTCGAGGCGGTGGCGACGGTGGTCGGGCTGATCATCGTCGCCGTCCTGGTGTACTACGGCTACGACCACTTCATGCGCGCCTACGAATACGGCGACAGCACCATCGACGCCGAGTATCCGCTGTGGCCGTCGAAGCTACTGGTGCCGTTCGCCTTCTCGGTTCTGTGGCTGCGGCTGGCGCTGCAACTGGCCGGATACCTCAGTCTGGTCGGCCAGCCGGACGCCCGGCCGGTGGCGGTGCCGCACATCGAGTCGATCGAGGAGATCGCCCGCAAGGAGATCGACGAAGCGCTGGGCGGCGAGGACGGGAGCGCCCGGCAATGATCGACCCCCGGCAATGATCGATATGGAGCCCCTGACCATCGGCCTGATCGGCGTCGGCGCGCTGATCGCGCTGATCCTGTTCGGGGTCCGGGTCTACCTCGCCGCGCCGTTCGTCGGGTTGTTCGGCCTGGTCGCGATCATCGGCTGGGACGCCGGCGCCGGAATGGTCGGCACCATCCCCCACTCCAAGTCGGTGACCTATACCCTCAGCGTGCTGCCGATGTTCATCCTCATCGGCTACCTGGCGTTCCACGCCGGCATCACCCAGGCCGCCTTCGACGCCGCGCGCAAGTGGTTCGGATGGGTGCCGGGGGGGCTCGCCGTCGCCACGGTGTTCGCCACCGCCGGGTTCGCCGCCGTCTCCGGGGCGAGCACCGCCACCGCCGCGGTGTTCGCGCGCATCGCCATCCCCGACATGCTCCGCTACGGCTACGACAAGCGGCTCGCCGCCGGGGTGGTCGCCGCCGGCGGCACCCTGGCGTCGCTGATCCCGCCCAGCGCCATCCTGGTGATCTACGCGATCATCGTCGAGGAATCGGTCGGCCGGCTGCTGCTCGCCGGGTTCATCCCGGGGCTGGTCTCCGCCCTCATCTACGCCGCGCTGATCATCGGCCAGTGCATGATCTGGCCGAACCTGGGCCGGCCGATCACCGGCTTCACCTGGGGCGACCGGATGCGCTCGCTGCCGGGAACCTCGCCGATCCTGATCGTCATCGCGATCATCTTCAGCGCCATCTATCTGGGCTGGGCGACCCCCACCGAAGCCGGCGCGCTGGGCGCCTTCGTGGTGTTCGTCATGGCCGTCGCCCGCGGCATGCGGTGGCGGGCGCTCAAGGACGCGCTGCTCGAATCGGCCAAGCTGACGGTGATGATCTTCTCGCTGATCTGGGGGATCCTGGTGTTCGTCCGCTTCCTCGGGTTCGCCGGCCTGCCCGAGGCGTTCTCGGAGTTCGTCGTCCAGTTGCCGCTGCCGCCGATCATGGTGATGATCGCGATCCTGCTCGGCTACGCGGTGCTCGGCATGTTCATGGACGCCATCGGCATGCTGCTGCTGACCCTGCCGGTGGTCTATCCGGCGGTGATCGGGCTCGGCTACGACCCGATCTGGTTCGGCATCATCGTCGTCAAGATGGCCGAGATCTGCCTGATCACCCCGCCGATCGGGCTCAACTGCTTCGTCGTCGCCGGGGTTCGGCCGGATATCCCGGTCTCGCTGGTGTTCCGCGGCATCGGCCCGTTCTTCGTCGCCGACGTGATCACCGTCGGCCTGTTCCTGGCGTTCCCCCAGCTCATCCTGTGGCTGCCCCAGCAAATGCTGAACTGACGGTTGCCCGCTCACCCAACCTCACCCCCTCACCCAGCTTCGGATAAGCGCCGGCTTCGCCAGCGCAACCCTTCGCATCCCTCTCCCCCTTCGAGGGGGAGAGGCAAGGTGAGGGGGTGAATCGACCGCGACGAAAACCGCGTTACGGAATCTCCACC
>JAUXFS010000151.1 GCA_030622775.1 Rhodospirillales bacterium
CCCACCGAGCGGCCTCATCCGAGCGGCCTCATCCGAGCGGCCTCATCCGTTCGGCCTCATCCGTTCGGCCTCATCCGTCCGGGCCCTCGCCGGCCGCTCCGTCCGGCTGACTGGTCAACTGCAGGAAGATGTCCTCCAGTTCCGCTTCGCGCGTGGTCAAGTCGATGATGGTCAAACCGGCATCGCGCAACGCGGTCAGAATCTCTCCGCTGTGAATCCTGCTGGGCGGATAGTGGAAGACGAGCCGTCCGGGACGGGCGAGTTCCACATTGAAGCAGGTGAGCGACTCGGGCACCGAGTCGATGGCCTCGGACACCGTCACCGTCATCTCCTTGGCGTCGAGACGCTGAAGCAAAGCCTCGGTGGTATCGCACGCGATCAGCCTGCCGTGGTTGATGATCGCGATGCGGTCGCACAGCGTCTGCGCCTCCTCCAGGTAATGGGTGGTCAACAGGATCGTCACGCCGCTGTCCTTGAGGCGGCGCACGTACGACCACAACTGGCGGCGGAGCGCGACATCGACCCCGGCGGTCGGCTCGTCGAGAACCAGGACCGGCGGCGAATGGACCATCGCCTTGCCGACCAACAACCGCCGGCGCATCCCGCCCGAGAGCGACCGGGCGTAGGCTCCGGCCTGGCGGGTCAGGCCCACCGCCTCGAGGATCTCGTCGGTGCGCCGGTCGGCCTTGGGCACGCCGTAGAGGCCGGCCTGCAGTTCGAGCAGTTCGCGCGGCGTGAAGAACGGATCGATGTTGAGCTCCTGCGGGACGACTCCGATCGCCCGCCTGGCGGCGCGCATGTCGCGGTCGATGTCGTAGCCCCAGATCCGCGCCTCGCCCGAGGTCCGGATCACCAGACCGGCGAGAATGTTGATCAGCGTCGATTTGCCGGCGCCGTTGGGCCCCAGGAGGCCGAAGAACGAGCCGGCGGGAACGGTCAGGGTGACGTCCTTCAGCGCCCGGACCGGCGGTTGTCCGCGGTGGCCGGGATAGGTCTTGCCGAGATCGACGATCTCGACGGCGGCCTCGTTGGCGAAGGCTGTCTCGTTGGCGAAGGCGGGCATTGATGTCGTCAATAGCGGCACGGTACGGGGAGATTGATTGTCCGGCGGCAATCGCTATCATCCGGCCGTCTATCGGGTCAACGGTCCTGGCAAGATCGGAGGGGTATAGGGCGTCATGAAGCCGGATGAAATCATTCAAGTCGAAAGTCGCGTTGTCGGTTGCGACGGGGGCGGCGGCGCCCTCGGCCACCCCCTCGTGTATCTGAAGATCGGCGGGGACGGCGAGAGCGTCTGTCCTTATTGTTCGCGCCGGTTCGTTCTCGCCGAGGGCGCGGAAGAGGCGGCGGGACACTGATACCAACGCTCACGGATAGTGACCCATTGGTATGACTCCCTCGGAAAGCGCCCCCGCGTCGTCGCCCCGCCACGTCTTCCTGGTCGACGGTTCGGGCTTTATCTTTCGCGCCTTTTACGCGATTCCGCCGATGAACCGGCCGGACGGAACCCCGGTCAACGCCGTCTACGGCTTCACCAACATGTTGATGAAGCTGCTCGACGACACCGATGCCGACCACGTCGCCGTCGTCTTTGACACCGCCAGGCGCACGTTCCGCAACGACCTCTACCCGGACTACAAGGCCAACCGGCCGGAACCGCCGGAGGAACTGATCCCCCAGTTCGCACTGGTGCGCGAAGCCACACGGGCGCTCAACGTCGCCACGGTCGAGGTCGCCGGCTTTGAGGCCGACGACCTCCTTGCGACCTACGCCCGGATCGCCCGCGAGGCCGGCGCCGAGGTCACCATCGTCTCTTCCGACAAGGACCTGATGCAACTGGTCGGCGACGGCGTCACCATGCTGGACTCGATGAAGAACCGCATCATCGGGCCGGAGGAGGTGAAGGAGAAGTTCGGTGTCGGCCCCGACAAGGTGATCGAGGTGCAGGCGCTTGCCGGAGATCCCTCCGACAACGTGCCGGGAGTGCCGGGCATCGGCGTCAAGACGGCGGCGCTGCTGATCGGGGAATACGGCGACCTGGAGACCCTGCTCGCCCGCGCCCCGGAGATCAAGCAGCCGAAGCGACGCCAGGCGCTGATCGACCACGCCGAGGACGCCCGCCTGTCCCATGAGTTGGTGCGGCTTCGCGATGACGTGGATCCGCCGCAACCCTTGGCGACGTTCGCGGTTGCCGAGCCGGTTGCGGAGACCCTGTTCGCCTTTCTCGAGGCTCAGGATTTCAAATCGCTGATCGCCAGGATCAAAAGCCGCTCGCCCAAGTCCGCTCTCGACGCGGCGCCGGCGGCCGCGGCCGGCGAGCAACCCGGCTACACCCTGGTTCAGGACGAAGCGGCCCTCGGGCGGTGGATCGCCGAGGCGACCGAGGTGGGTATCGTCGCCGTCGATACCGAGACCACCTCGCTGGACGCCATCCGCGCCGAGCTCGTCGGCGTGTCGCTGTCGATCACGCCCGGGCAGGCGTGCTACCTCCCGCTCGCCCACAAGGCCGCTCCCCGCCTCGACCTCGGCGACGACGCCGGCGGCGGGGGCGAGGTGCTTCGGCAGATCCCGATTGAGGCGGCGTTGGCGGCGCTGAAGGGCCTTCTCGAGAACCCCTCGGTGCTCAAGGTCGGCCAGAACATCAAATACGACATGCAGGTGTTCGCCCGCCACGGCATCGGGGTGTCGCCGGTGGACGACACCATGCTCCTGTCCTATGTGCTCGAAGGCGGGCTCCACGGCCACGGCATGGACGAACTCGCGTCCCTGCACCTCGGCATCGATACGGTGAAGTTCGCCGACGTCGCCGGTAGCGGCAAAAAGAGGGTCACCTTCGACCGGGTGCCCCTGGACAAGGCGCTGCGCTATGCCGCCGAAGACGCGGACGTCACCGGCCGGCTCCATCGGGCGTTCAAGCCGCGGCTCGTCGCCGAGCACATGGTCGGCGTCTACGAAACCCTGGAGCGGCCGTTGATCCCGGTGCTGGCCGAAATGGAGCGCCACGGGATCATTGTCGACGCGGAGGTGCTGAAACGAATCAGCCGGGAGTTCGCCGTGCGGATGGGCGAGCTGGAGGACGAGATTCACCGGCTTGCCGGCCACCCCTTCAACGTCGGTTCGCCGAAGCAGTTGGGGGTGGTGCTGTTCGACGAAATGAGCCTTGCCGGCGGCAAGAAGGGCAAGACCGGGGCCTATGCCACCGGCGCCGACGTGCTCGAGGGGCTGGCCGCCGAGGGCCACGACCTGCCGGCGCGGGTGCTCGACTGGCGACAACTGGCCAAGCTCAAGAGCACCTATGCCGACGCCCTGGTCGGACAGATCAACCCCGAAACCGGACGGGTCCATACCTCCTACGCCCAGGCGGTCGCCTCCACCGGACGGCTGTCGTCTTCGGACCCCAACCTGCAGAACATTCCGATCCGCAGCGAGGAAGGGCGGAAGATCCGCCGGGCGTTCGTGGCCGAGAAGGGTTGGAAGCTGCTCAGCGCCGACTACTCGCAGATCGAGCTGCGGCTGCTCGCCCACGTCGCCGATATCGAGGCGCTGAAGCAGGCGTTTCGCGACGGCGTCGATATCCACGCGATGACCGCGTCGCAGGTGTTCGGGGTGGCGGTCGAGGGCATGGATCCGATGGTCCGCCGCAAGGCCAAGGCGATCAACTTCGGCATCATCTACGGCATCTCGCCATTCGGGCTGGCGCGGCAACTGGGTATCTCCCGAAGCGAGGCGGCGGCCTACATCGACGCCTACTTCGAGCGCTATCCGGGGATTCGCGACTACATGGAGCGAACCCGGGCGCAGGCGCGCGAGCGCGGCTACGTCACCACCTTGTTCGGCCGCAAGTGCCACGTGCGGGGGATCAACGACAAGAATCCGTCGGTGCGCAACTTCGCCGAGCGCGCCGCCATCAACGCGCCGATCCAGGGGGGCGCCGCCGACATCATCAAGCGGGCGATGATCCGCCTGCCGGAGATCCTCGAACGGGCCGGACTGGCCGCGCGCATGCTGCTGCAGGTCCACGACGAACTGTTGTTCGAGGTGCCCGAGGCGGAGGTGGAGGCGACGCGGGCGGCGGTCACCCGACTGATGGAGTCCGTCGCGAACCTGGACATCCCGCTGGTCCTGGACACCGGCGTCGGTTCCAATTGGGACGATGCCCACTAGTGGTCCACCAGGCGACCTCTCGGCGACGCGCTCGCACCCCCCGCGAATAGGACATTCACCCTAAAACCGGTTTCATCCGACCGTTTTGGCGTGTCGACGGCCCCGGCGTTCCCCGGGAAGAGGCGCTGTCTCCTCAGGAAAAACTACTTAAAATTGTATTAAAGCAAAATTCCTACCTAAATAAGGGTATTTTGCAATCAAATTATCTCTAGAATGCACTTCAACAGCCGGAGGTTGTGGAGTTGATGACCCCTACCTGCCGGAAAAACTCTTCACGAGGGTTGCGATCCTTTCAATTGATCCACTTGGAGAAGACAGATGGCTGACTTTTTTGAACCCCCGTATCTCGGTACCCCCAACCCCGACGAAATGTTCGGAACGCCCGACGGCGAAGTGTTTTTCGGCGAAGAAGGTGCCGATAACATCTTCGGCGAAGGCGGCGGCGACAAGATCTATGGCGGCGACGACGGCGACTGGATCGAAGGCGGCGCCGGCAACGACCGCATCTGGGGCGAAGACGGAAACGACCAGATCTTTGGCGATTCCGGCGACGACACGGTCAGGGGCGGCCGCGGCAACGACAACATCGAGGGCGGCACCGGCGACGACCACATCAAGGGCGAGCAAGGCCGTGACTACATCGATGGCGGTGACGGCGACGACTGCCTGCACGGCAACTCGGGCCGTGACACCGTGCTCGGCGGCGACGGCAACGACACCCTGTTGGGTAATGGCTCCATGGACACCATGGATGGCGGCAGGGGCAACGACGCGATGTCCGGCGGCGGCAAGGCCGACCTGATGACCGGCGGCAACGGCCACGACCTGATGACCGGCGACGCCGGCAACGACACCCTGTCCGGCGGCACCCAGAACGACACCCTGCTCGGCGGCGACGGTGCCGACAGCCTCCTCGGCGAGGCCAACGACGACCAGCTCGACGGCGGCAAGGGCCTCGACACCCTCGACGGCGGCGACGGCAACGACCTGCTCGCCGGCGGCGGCGGCAACGACACCCTGACCGGTGGCGCCGGCAGCGACACCTTCGCGTTCCGCCAGGGCGAAATCCAGGGCAACACCGACATGGACGTGATCACCGACTGGGATTCGTTCGACTCGAACGAGAAGATCCTGCTCTGCGGTCAGATCGACCCGTTCTTCACGGTCGCCAAGGTCGAGATCGGCTTCTACGACAACTTCGCCAACCTGGTGAAGGACGTTCGGATCGGCTTGTCGAACGGTCAGTTCATCCTGCTTCTCGATGCCGGCGACTCCGGCGACTGGGTTGCCGCCCACGCGGACGCCGAGGAACTGAACGCCGACAACTTCATCCGTGCGGCGGAGTGCGAGATCGGCGGCGAAGTCGAGTGCACGGACGACGTGATCTAACGCAACCGTACCAAATGAGGGGCCCCTCCGTTTCTTGAGCGGGACCTCGACGAAACGGAGGAGGGGCGGTGGCGCCAACGATGTGCCGCCGCTTCTCCTCGTTTTTTGCCGGGACCGTCTGGTCCGATGGCGCCAAAGCG
>JAUXFS010000472.1 GCA_030622775.1 Rhodospirillales bacterium
ATGAATCCAATTCAAGCGCCATAAACCGTAAGCGGCCAACTGTGTGGACGTGCCGTTGTACCAGTTTTCATGAATGAACGATATGAAGCGATCCATAAGTTCGGGAACCTCTTTGAAGTGTGGAGGCTTATGATTTCCGACGTATATGGGCTCCTCGCGAAATCTCCCGCCGAATTGCGATATATTGGCAACCGCAACATGATTGAATGCCCACAACGTGTACTTGTCAAGCGCCGTGGGACCATGTTGAAGGCCAATTTCTACACAGTTCGTTAGGAGGTCATATTGTCGCAATAGATTGCGTTCTTGAACTTCCGTATAGAGATCAGGGTTGTCTTCTTCAAGGACTAGCATCTCAAAAGTAAGCCCGGGATAGCCGGGCTCAATCCTCTAGGTATTGCGTTAGGCTCGCTTTATGCGGAAGCTGTTAGATGCTTCGCGGACGGATTCTTTGGTTATCCTGGCATCTTCAGGTGCGTTGCCATAGGCAAAGCTGACTCGCTGTTCCCTGAGCTGCTCGTCGGTGATATCGATCTCGCTTGCTTGCTCCAAGAGCCTATCGAGTTCCGGGTGGTACGGAGCGGGGCCAAAGAAAGGCTTACGGGCGGCCATGAAAATTCCTCCATTCTCCGGCGGAGAGGTTAGTCGCCGAATCACTAATGAATATATATAGCCCCTGAGCCGCTTGCGCACCAACTTTTGGCGGCCATTGAGCATATATGTTGTGCTTAACGATAAGCACGCATAGGAGCGTGTATGCCAAAGGGGCCAAGCGAATTTCCAGACATCAGGTTACACAAGCGACCACGCGGCCCCTACAAAAAGATAGTTCAAACTGAGACACTACCCGAAAATAGGCCGGGTTGCGTGCCGTTACGTGCGCCTGTATAGGCTGGCGGCGACGACATTCGTGCCGAAGAAGAACGCTCCGTGAGATACGTAAGCACCCGCGGCGAAGCTCCCGTCCTCGCCTTCGACGAGGTCGTGCTGGCCGGACTCGCCCGCGACGGCGGCCTCTATGTTCCCGAAAGCTGGCCGCGGCTGTCGGCCGCGGACCTGCGGGCGATGGCGGGCCTGGACTATGCCACGCTGGCGGCCCGGGTGATGGCGCCGTTCGCCGAGCCGGCCATCCATGAGGCCGATCTCGCCGCGATCACCGCCGAGGCCTACCGGGGCTTTGACCATCACCCGGACGTCGCCCCGCTCAAGCCGCTCGGCGACGACGCGTGGCTTTTGGAGCTGTTCCACGGGCCGACCCTTGCGTTCAAGGACTATGCGCTGCAGATCCTCGGCCGGCTGTTCGATTTCGTTTTGGCCCGGCGGGGTGAACGGGTGACCGTGGTCGGCGCTACCTCGGGCGACACCGGTTCGTCGGCGATCGAGGCCTGCCGCGATCGCGCGTCGATCGAGATCTTCATCCTTCATCCCAATGGGCGTGTCTCCGATGTCCAGCGGCGGCAGATGACCACCGTCGCGTCCGCCAACGTACACAACATCGCCATCGAAGGAACTTTCGACGACTGCCAGGACCTGGTGAAGGGAATGTTCAACGACGCCGGTTTCCGCGATCGTCTGAACCTTGCCGCGGTGAACTCCATCAACTGGGCGCGCATCGCCGCCCAGGTGGTCTATTTCGTCCACGCCGCATTGGCGGTCGGCGGGCCGGATCGGCGCGTCGATTTTTCGGTGCCGACCGGGAACTTCGGAAACGTTTTCGCCGGTTACGTGGCCCGCGAGATCGGCGTGCCGATCGGGCGGCTGATCGTCGGCTCCAACCGCAACGACATCCTCACCCGGTTTTTCGCCTCGGGAGGGATGCAAACGGAAGCCGTCCTCCCCACCTTAAGCCCCAGCATGGATATTCAGAATTCCAGCAACTTCGAGCGCTTGCTGTTCGAGCTATACGACCGCGACGGCGCAACCGTCGGACACCTGATGCAACGCTTCCGCGAGGACGGCCGGTTCGGGATCGAGCCGGAACGCTGGCGGCGCGCCCTTCGGGTGTTCGAGGCCGAACGGTTCGACGACGAGCAGACCAAGGCGATCATCCGTGCCGTGTACGAGGAGACCGGTAACCTCCTCGATCCCCATTCGGCGATTGGTGTCGCCGCCGCCCGTGCCCGCCACCGGAAAGGAGGCGCACCGATGATATCCGTGGCCACCGCCCATCCCGCCAAGTTCCCCGAAGCGGTCGAGGCGGCGACCGGAGTCCATCCGGAACTGCCCGCCCGCCTCGCCGACCTGTTCGAGCGGGAAGAACGCTATGAGGTGCTTCCGGCCGATCTCGGAATCGTCAAGGATGTCGTGTCATCGACGCTCGACCGGCAAAGGGCGGGCGCGTGAACGAAATCCGCGTTTCGACTCTCGCCAACGGTCTGCGGGTGGCCACCGATCCCGTGGCTTCGGTCGAGACGGTGTCGGTCGGTGTCTGGGTGGAAGCGGGGAGCCGCTACGAGAGCTCGGACGTCGGCGGGGTTTCGCATTTCCTCGAGCACATGGTGTTCAAGGGCACGCCCCGGCGCGACGCCCGCGCCATCGCCGAGGAAATCGAGGCCGTCGGCGGCCACCTGAACGCCCACACGTCGCGGGAGTATACCGCGTTCTATGCCAAGGTGCTGAAAGAGGACCTCGGCCTGGCGGTCGGCATCATCGCCGACATCCTCCAGAACCCCAATCTCGACGTGGACGAACTCAACCGGGAGCGCACCGTCGTTCTGCAGGAGATCATGCAGTCCATCGACACTCCCGACGACGTGGTGTTCGACCGTTTCCAGGAGACGGCCTTTCCCGGTCAGGCTCTTGGCCGATCGGTGCTGGGTTCGTCGGAGTTGATCCGCGACATGCCCCGACAAGATCTCGCCGGATATCTGCGCGATCAGTACGGCGCTTCACGGATGGTGCTGGCCGCCGCCGG
>JAUXFS010000241.1 GCA_030622775.1 Rhodospirillales bacterium
GGGATTGCTCCCTTCCTCAGTTCAGGCATGGTGTTCCTCCTGTATCCTGCGTTTTCAAGATTGGCGGCGTTTGTCGCCGCTTCGCCCTTCTTGTTTGTCCCATCGGTCTCGCCGCCGACGCCAGGGTGGGGCTCCCCTAGGCGTCTCGGTGTGAAATCTTTCGCGTGTCCTCGCCTCCGCTTCCCCGACAGCCCTTAACCGAAACGCATGACCACCGCCATGTAAACCGCGGCGATGGCGAGCGAGATCCACAGGGTGAAGTCGGTCAATCCCAACCACAGCAATTGGATATACGCGCTTCCCAACAGCCCGATGAAGAAACGATCGCCGCGCGTGGTCACGATCGGCAGGAACCCGCGCCGCTCGATCGTCGGCGAGAGAACCTGCCAGACCGTCATCCCGACCAGCAACAGGGCGATTGCGATGAAGAACACCGCGGTCGGAAGCGTCCAGGCCATCCAGTTCAGCATGATGTCCTCCCCCCCGGCTCTTAAACCCGGCCAAGGGCGAAGCCCTTGGCCATATGGTTGCGGACGAACCAGATCACCAGCGCGCCGGGGACGATGGTCAGGATGCCGGCGGCGGCGAGCAGGCCCCAGTCGAGACCGCTGGCGCTGACCGTGCGCGTCATCACCGCCGCGATCGGCTTGGCGACCGTCGTCGTCAGCGTCCTTGCCAGGAGCAGTTCCACCCAACTGAACATAAAACAGAAGAATGCGGTGACGCCGATCCCGGAGCGGATCAGCGGCATGAAAACAGTGATGAAGAACCTCGGGAAGCTGTACCCGTCGATGTAGGCCGTTTCGTCGATTTCGCGGGATACGCCGGACATGAAGCCCTCGAGGATCCACACCGCGAGCGGCACGTTGAACAGGGTGTGGGCGAGCGCCACCGCGATGTGGGTGTCGATCAGGCCGAAGGTCGAATAGAGCTGGAAGAACGGCAACAGAAACACCGCCGGCGGCGCCATCCGGTTGGTCAGCAGCCAGAAGAACATGTGCTTGTCGCCGAGAAATCTGTACCGGGAGAACGCGTAGGCCGCCGGCAGCGCGACGGACAAAGAGATGACCATGTTGATGCTGACATAGGTGATCGAGTTGATGTAACCGGAGTACCAGGATTCGTCGGTGAAGATCTTGATGTAGTTCTTCAGGGTCGGGTTCGCCGGGTACATCGAAAACCCGCCGAGGATGTCCGCGTTGGTCTGCAAGGACATGTTGAACATCCAGTAGATCGGCAGCATCAACAGCGTGAGATAGATGATCAGGCCGATGGCGCTTTTCTTCAGTCTCATCGCTTCTCTCCGGTCCCGACGTTCAGGAGCGCCTGGTAGAACAGCCAACTGAACAGCAGGATAATGAGGAAGTAAATGATCGAGAACGCCGCGGCGGGGCCGAGGTCGAACTGCCCGACCGCGACCTTGACCAGGTAGATCGACAGAAACGTCGTCGAGTTGCCGGGACCGCCGCCGGTCAGCACGAACGGCTCGGCATAGATCAGGAAGCTGTCCATGAACCGAAGCAGCACCGCGATCGTCAGCACGCCGCGCATCTTCGGCAGCTGGATATAGCGGAAGGTCGCCCAGGCCGAGGCGCCGTCGATTCGGGCGGCCTGAAAGTAGGCGTCCGGGATCGCCCGCAGCCCGGCATAGGCCAACAGGGCAACCAGCGGCGTCCAGTGCCAGACCTCCATCAGGATCACGGTGACCCAGGCATCGAGCGGCGACGCCGTGTGGTCGAATTGGACGCCGAGGCCGTTGATGGCGACGCCGAGCAGGCCGATGTCCGGGCGGGTGAAGATGATCCAGATCGTCCCGATCACGTTCCACGGGATCAGCAACGGCAGCGCCAGCACCACGAGGACGACGGAGACCAGCCAGCCCTGCTTCGGCATCGCCAGCGCGATGAGAACGCCGAGAGGGATCTCGATCAGCAACACCAGACCCGAAAACAGGAACTGACGCCACAGGGCGTCGCGCAGGCGCGGGTCGCCCAGCACATCCACGAACCATTCGGTGCCGACGAACACCCGCTGGTTCGGCCCGAAGATGTCCTGGACGGAATAGTTGACGATGGTCATCAGCGGGATGATCGCGCTGAACGCCACGATCACGAACACCGGCAGCACCAGAAACCAGGCTTTGTTGTTTTCGGTCTTGTTCATCGCCTCTGATCCCCGCCCTCACTCGATGAGTTGGCCGTTTTCGTAGATCTTCGTCCGCTCGGGGGGGAAGACGAGACAGGCCGACTCCCCCGGCAAATGCTTGTCTTCCGACAGCTTGACCTTGATCGCGTGCTCGCCGAGGCGGGCCTCGACCATCTTGAAGCTGCCGAGTTCCTCGACGGCGATGACCGTCACCGGCACCGCGCCCTCGGTTCCCGCCGGCACGAGACGGAGGAATTCCGGCCGGATGCCGAGTTCGAGGGTGCCGGCGGCCGCTTGCGCCTTCTCGGCGATGGCCGCGGCGAGCGGGATTCTTTGCCCGTCGACCACGGCGGCGGCGCCGTCGACGGCGCAGGGCACCAAGTTCATCCCGGGGCTGCCGATAAAATAGCCGACGAACGTATGGCGCGGGTTTTCGAACAGCTCCTGCGGCGTGCCAACCTGGACCACCGCCCCCTCGTTCATCAGCACCACCTGATCGGCGATGGTCAGCGCCTCGTTCTGGTCGTGGGTGACGTAGATGAAGGTGAGATTGAACCGCTCATGCACCTCCTTGAGCTTGCGGCGAAGCTGGAACTTGAGCTGTGGATCGATCACCGTCAGCGGCTCGTCGAACAGGACCGCGGCAACGTCGTTGCGCACCAGGCCGCGGCCGAGCGAAATCTTCTGCTTGGCGTCCGCGGTCAGGCCATGGGCGCGGCGGTCGAGTTCGGGCGTCAGCTCGAGCATCGCCGCCACCTCCTCCACCCGCTCGCGGATTGTCGCCCCGTCGACGGCGCGGTTGCGCAACGGAAACGCCAGGTTGTCGAACACCGTCATCGTGTCGTAGATCACCGGAAACTGGAACACCTGGGCGATGTTGCGCTGCTGTGTCGGCAGATTGGTGACGTCCCGGTCGCCGAACATCACCGACCCCTTGGTCGGGTAGACGAGACCGGAGATGACGTTGAGCAGCGTTGTTTTGCCGCACCCGGAGGGGCCCAACAGCGCATAGGCGCCGCCATCGCGCCACACGAGATCGAGCCGCTTGAGTGCCCAGTCGGCCTCGGTGCGCGGCTTGGCCGCGTAGCTGTGCTCGATGCCGTTCAACTCGATGCGCGCCATTGGCCCCCCTGCACGGCGTCGTGGTTGGCCGACCGGCGCCCGGGCGCGGCGGCGAGCCGACCGTCCTCGTGGAAGACGAAGATGTCCTTGGTGTTCAAGAACACCCGAACGGTTTGGTCGAGGGAGAACGAATGCACCCCCTCCTCCTGCACCACCCACGAGAAGCCGCCCCGCGCCGCGTGGATGAAGGTCTCCGAGCCGCTGATTTCGGCGAGTTGGACGGTCGCGTCGAAGAAAACCAGGTCCGGCGCCTCACGGACGACGAAGAGGTGATTGGCGCGGATTCCGAACCGGTACGCTCCGGGCGCCAGGCCGGCGAGGTGGCCGGCAAGGGGGACGATGATGTCGCCGTCGAGACGGATGTTGCCGTCTTCGACCCTTCCCGCGACCAGGTTCATCGGCGGATCGGAGAACACCTCGCCGACGCGCACCGAAGCCGGCCGGTGATAGACGTCCAGGGTCGGCCCCACCTGGAGCGCTTTCCCCTCGTCGAGGATGACGATCGTGCCGCCGATCAGCAAGGCTTCCAGAGGCTCGGTGGTGGCATAGACGACGATCGACTTGCGGCCGCCGAAGATCGCCTGCAACTCGCCGCGAAGCTCCTCGCGCAGCTTGTAGTCCAGGTTCATCAGCGGCTCGTCGAGAAGCAGCAGGTCGGCGTCCTTGACCAGCGCCCGGGCGAGCGCGGTGCGTTGCTGCTGTCCGCCGGAGAGCTCGTCGGGAAGCCGGTCGAGCAATCCCTCGATCCTGAGGACGGCGGCGGCCTCGCGGACCTTGCGATCGATCTCCGCCTTGGCGAGGCCGGCGCGCCGGAGCGGCGAAGCGATGTTGTCGTAGACCGTGAACGAGGGGTAGTTGATGAATTGCTGATAGACCATGGCGACGTTGCGCTTGCGCACCGAGACACCGGTGACGTCGCGTCCGTCGACCTTCACCCGCCCCTTGCTCGGTCGGTCGAGCCCCGCCATCAACCGGATCAGCGTGGTCTTGCCGGCAAGGGTGCGGCCGAGCAGAACCACCGGCGCGCCGGGGTCGAGCTCCAGGCTGACGCGGTCGATATGGATTTCCCGGTCGACCATCTTCGAGACGTTTTCCAGAACCAGCGTCATGACGTCGACGCCCTCGCGGCGGAAGTGCCGCGATCGCCGCCGCGATCACCCAGGAGCCGGGCCTCGAGCCGGTCGACGGTGCCCTGGGAGAC
>JAUXFS010000503.1 GCA_030622775.1 Rhodospirillales bacterium
CATGGCGCTGATGCTCCGGGCCTCTGCTGCGGCCCGCGATACGCCGCAATCTGGCGGTCGCAAGCGACCGCCAGCTCACGACGTCTCGCGGCCCTCGCGACGAGGCCCTCCGCGCCACCGGCACGCCGACTGTGGGCTCCGGGCTGAGGACGCAAACCGGCGGTGCTGGGCGGGAACTCAAAATTTTTTCCTAAAAACTCAAAACTCTCCCGAGGGCGGGCGATGGAAAATCCGAAATTCCAAATTCGAAATTCGAAATCCGAATTTCCGCCCAGGTACAATGCAAAAGACAATATGCGCGCTGCCTTCAGACTGATCATTCTCGTAAGCGTGGCCGTGGCGGCTGCTCCGGCCCTGGCTGGGCCGTGGGGCGGGCTGCCCGACGCCGTGGCGCGCCTCCAGGTGAATCCCGGCGACAACGCGGCGGAGGCGGTGATCGCCGGGGCCGAGGAATCGATCGTGTTCGAGGCGACAGTCGGACGGCTGCCGGCGGTGGCTGCGTTGCAGGAGGTCTACTCGAGCCTCGTCATGCGTCTCCCGGATGGGGAGCGGCGGATTCAGCGGCTTCTCGAGCGCACCGCCGCGGCCCTGGTGACCTACGGCGCCGCCCATCGCGAAACAGATTTCTCGAACGCCGCCGCCGCCTGGACGTTGGCCGCCGGATACGACCGCACGAGCCCGGCGCTCGGCTTGCTGCGTCGAACCCTGCTGCCGCCGCCCGACCCGGAGGATGGGTCGGTGTGGAAGGCGCCGATCGACGGGGCGGATCTGGTTTTTCAGCCTGCATCACGGGTTCGTGTCGGCTGCAGCGAGATGGACCGCCGATGCAGGGAGAACGAGGTCTATTTCCGTTGGGTTGAGGTTCCCGGCTTCTGGATAGAGAGCAGCGAGGTGTCCAACCACCGCTATCGGCAATGTGTCGAAGTCGGGGCGTGCTCGCCGCCGGAGGACGATTTCCGATTCAATGACAGCGATCGGGGTTCGGAGCCGGTGGTCGGCGTGACCTGGCGTCAGGCTCGGTCCTACGCACGGTGGACCGGCCGCAAACTGCCGTGCGAGTCCGAGTGGGAGCGTGCCGCGCGCGGCAAGGAGTTGCGGTGGAGGTTTCCTTGGGGGAATGCTCGAGGTACCGGACTCGCAAATGTCTGGGAGGGACCCCTGGGAGGGGGTGGACCGGTCGCCGTCGGCTCGTTCCCGGCCACCGGTTGGGGCCTTCACGACCTGGCCGGGAACGTCTGGGAATGGTGCGACGACCGGTACCAGCCGGGTCTCAAGAACCTCCCGGCCGACGGCTCGGCGCTGACCTCGGGCTGGGGGCGGTCGGTGCGCGGCGGATCGTGGAGGAGGGATATCGATCTCGCTCGGGTTTCGGCCCGGTCGTGGTACGAAGAGGTGTATCGCGCCGACGACCTCGGTTTCCGTTGTGCGATGAGTGCCTCCACACAGATCAGTGATGCTCGGGTACTCTCGATCGCGGATCGGGCCTTTCCGATCGATTTTGAGCCCGGCCGGGAGCTGTATGGCGTCGACCTTTCGAATGAGGATCGACGCTACCTCGAGCGCAGGGCGATCACCTGGCTGGTGCTCGAAGAACGGCCGGTCGATGCGATTCTCCGGGTGGCCTCCCTCTTACGCAGGAACTCCCAGGATCGCGTGGCGCTCGATCTTCTCGAATGGGTCGAGGAGGAGCTTGTCGATGAGGCGCGAGCCGGTCATGTGGCGATGGTTCAAAAGTTGCGATCGGGGTATCTGCAGGCGCTGTCCGGGAGCCAACGGTCGGGGCGCCGTATCCAGGAAACGGATGATCGCCTGTTGACGGCGCTGCGCGCCTGCGGGGACTCCTTCGCCCGCGGCGGTGATCGGGAAACCGCGGCTTCCTGTTTCGAGGAGGGTCTTCGAATCGCCCCCAACGACGTCGGCTTCCGGCGCGGTTTGTTAGCGCTCGAGCCCGCAGCCGGCGAGCTTCGATCCTGGGCCGCCGACGGCAAAGACATGGCCTGGGTTCCGGCCGGTACCTTCCGATTCGGCGCCACCGAGGGAGATCGCCAGGCGGCGACCGACGAGCTGCCGGCCTCGGACTTCATTGTCGAGGGCTTCTGGCTCGATCGCAACGAGGTCACCAACGCAGAGTTTCGCAGGTGTGTCGACGCCGGCGCCTGCACGCCGCCGGAGCGAACCAACGCATACGACGATCCGAATCGGGCGGCGCACCCCGTGCTGTGGGTGACGTGGTTCCAGGCGCGAGACTATGCGACGTGGGCCGGGAAACGGCTGCCCACCGAGGTCGAGTGGGAGCGGGCGGCGCGTGCCGGAAGCACCCAGCGATTCCCCTGGGGGGACACGTGGGACCCGGCGATGGGCAACGCCTTCGGTACCGAAGGGGCTGACTACTGGGGCGCAGCGGCGCCCGTCGGCAGCATGTCCGCCAACGCATGGGGCTTCCACGACCTGATTGGAAACGCCGCCGAGCATGTGCAGGATGTGTATCACCCCAGTCTCGGAAGCGCGCCGCGGGACGGCCGCCCATGGGAGCAAGAGACCGGTGTGATCGCCGAGCGCCGGCGAGTTGTGAGGAACGGGTCCTTTGCCGATCCGCCTGCACGCCAACGGGTCTCGCGCCGATCCAGTCGAAAACCGACCGAGGCCCACAAAGCCGTTGGCTTCCGTTGCGCCGCGGACTAACCGGCCCGCTCACTAGCGGGCCGGAATTCTCAATTTTGAATTCTCAATTCTCAATTTCCGCCCAACCC
>JAUXFS010000223.1 GCA_030622775.1 Rhodospirillales bacterium
AGTGCTCCGAATATTCAGCGCGGCGGCACAACAGCGGCCAGCGGATCTGTGACGTCGGCAGGATATGGCGGTAGACCACCGCCGCGGCGTTCTCGAGATCGGCAAGACTCGGTGCGGTGGGGGCGGTGGGGTCGCCGGCGGTTGAGGTCTCCATTGTCGAGGTTCTACCAGCGGTTCGGCACGCCGTCGATCCTGCACTTATACCAACCTGGCGCAGATATCGTCGATGGCGGTGTCGCCCTTCCGCGCCCGACGATCCGTGTTTACCAGCGATCCTCCGGAGGAACCAGGTTCTGATCGCGGTCCGAAAGGCAAGGTCAGGTCGATGGCATGAACGGAACGACGGTGTGGGCGTGATTGAGCGGCCCGTGGCCGCGGCCGTAACCGGGAGCGGTGCGGATCGCCTCGAGCACGTAGGCCCGGGCGCGGACGACCGCGTCGTGCACGCCCATGCCCTGCGCCAGGCCGGTGGCCAACGCCGAAGCGAGGGTGCACCCGGTGCCGTGGGTGTGCGGGGTATCGATACGCGGGCCCTCGAACGTCTCGGGATCGCGTCCGGCCTCGGCGAGCATGTCGATCACCGTTGGTCCCACACCATGCCCTCCCTTCAACAACACCGCCCGCGGGCCGAGCGCGAGCAGGCGCTCCGTCAACGCCAGGGGATCCCGGCCGTCGATCCCGGCGAGGGCTTCGGCTTCCGGGAGATTGGGGGTGAGAATCCGCGCCAGCGGCACCAGTCGGGTGCGCAGCATGGTCATCGATTCGGGCGTGAGCAGCGGATGCCCGCCTTTCGCCATCATCACCGGATCGACGACCACCGGGATCCCGGCGGCCTCCGCCTCCAGCACCTGGCATACCGCCTCGATGATCTCCGGCCGGTGCAGCATCCCGATTTTGATGCAGTCGGCGCCGAGGTCGTCGAGCACCACCCGCATCTGCTGGGCGACGAACGCCGGCGGCACGTCGTGAATGGCGAACACGCCTTCGGTGTTCTGGGCGGTGAGCGCGGTGAGCGCGGTCATCGCGTAACCGCCGAGCGCGGTTACCGCCTTGATGTCCGCCTGAATTCCGGCGCCGCCGCCGGAATCCGACCCGGCGACGATGAGAATACGCCCCCGCATTTTCCGCCTCAGAGTCCGGCTCGTAATGTATTGTGTATTTTCAACGAGTTGGAAGGGTGCCCTCGCCAGGAAACGCGCCGAAGGCGATGCTGGAGCATCGTCGAGGGGCGTTGACGCCGCAGGGGCACCCTTCCAGCTCGCCCTTCGGGAGCCTTGTGTTCGCGCCCCGGTGCGTCGAGCCGCCCTTGTGATGCTCCAGCATCACGGCGGCCATCTCTCCTACCGAAGACACGAATACAAGGCTTTGAAAACACACAATACATTACGAGCCGGACTCTCAGGCGGCGGCCGAGCGGATGACGCCGCAGATTTCGTCGACAACGGCGCCGACCAGATCCTCGTCCTCGCCCTCGGCCATGACCCGGATGACCGGCTCGGTGCCCGACTCGCGGATGAGCAGCCGGCCATTTTCACCGAGCCGCTTCTCGCCCTCGGCGATGGCCTGGATGACGATCTCGCTCTCCAGCGGCCGGCCGTCCTCGTAACGGACGTTCTTGAGCAACTGGGGCAACGGCTCGAAAACGCGACAGACCTCGCTCGCCCGCCGCCCGGTCTCGACGATCACCGCCAGCACCTGCAGCGCCGAGATCAACCCGTCGCCGGTGGTGATGTAGTCGCTGAGGATGATATGGCCGGACTGTTCGCCGCCCACGTTGAAACCGTGCTCGCGCATGTGCTCGACGACATAGCGGTCGCCGACCCTGGTCCGCTCCAGGCGGAGCCCGCTGGCGTTCAGATAGCGTTCCAGACCCAGGTTCGACATCACCGTCGCCACCAGGCCCCCGCCCTTGAGCTGGCCACTGGCCGCCCAGTGACGCGCGATCAAGGCCATCAACTGGTCGCCGTCGATCAGCTTTCCGGTCTCGTCGGCGATCAGCGCCCGGTCGGCGTCGCCGTCCAGGGCGATGCCGAAGTCGGCGCGGTACTCGATGACGGCGTCGCACATCGCCTCCGGCGCCGTGGATCCGCACTTCCGGTTGATGTTGATGCCGTCCGGCGTGACGCCGATGGGAAAGACCTCGGCGCCCAGTTCCCACAGGACCTCGGGCGCCACCTTGTAGGCGGCGCCGTTGGCGCAATCGATGACGACGCGAAGCCCGTCCAGGGTGCGGCCCTTGGGAAACGTGTGCTTGACGAACTCGGTATAGCGGCCCTGCACATCCTCCAGCCGCCTCGCCCTTCCGATCTCCGATGACGCGGAGAGCTTGCTTCCCATGCCATTCGCCACATGGCCTTCGATCGCCCTCTCGACCTTGTCGGACAGCTTGTAGCCGTCGGGGCCGAACAGCTTGATTCCGTTGTCCTCGAAAGGGTTGTGGGATGCCGACAGCATCACCCCGAGATCGCACCGCATCGAGCGGGTCAACATCGCGATGGCCGGCGTCGGCATCGGCCCCACCAGGATCACGTCCATACCCATGGAAATGAAGCCGGCGGTCAGCGCCGGTTCCAGCAAATAACCGGATAGCCGGGTGTCCTTGCCGATCAGCACACGGTTCCGGTGGCGTCCATGGCGAAAGTGAAGGCCCGCCGCCATGCCGACCTTCAGCGCCGTCTCCGCCGTCATCGGTTCACGATTGGCGGGACCGCGGATGCCGTCGGTTCCGAAAAGCTTGTTCTTTTTCTTCATTGCCGGATCCTCAGGTCATGTCCAACTGGCGGCGCGGGTCGAAGGAATTCAACGTTCGGTGGATCAAATGCGCGCCATAGTAGCATGAGAATGTTATCTGTCCGTTATCTTTCCTGAACGGCGCCGACGATCGCCCGCCAGACCGCCAACGCCTGGCGGGTCTCGGCGACATCATGGACCCTAAGAATATGGGTCCCCCGCTCGATCGCCGCCAGGGCCGCCGCGATCGACCCGGCCAGGCGCTCGTGCGGCGGCTCGCCCCGGCTCAGGCGGGCGATAAAGCTCTTTCGCGACACGCCGACGACCACGGCCGAACCGAGGTCACGGTAAAGCCCGAGCCGGGCGAGTATGTCGGCGTTGTGCGCGACGGTCTTGCCGAAACCGATGCCGGGGTCGACGGCGATCCGATCACGGCCGATGCCGGCGGCCTCGCACGCCGCGACCCGGTCGGCAAGCCACTGGAACACCTCCCGGGCGGGATCGTGGTAGGAGGGCGCCGCCTGCATGGTTCGCGGCTCGCCCCGCATGTGCATCAGCACGACGCAAACGCCGGCGCCGGCCACCACGTTCAGCGATCGCGGATCGCCGGCGAGCGCGGTGACGTCGTTGACGATGCCGACGCCCGCCGCGATGGCGGCCTCCATGACCTCGGCCCGGCGGGTATCGATCGAAACCAGGACGCCCGCCGCCGCCAGCTCGCGAACCACCGGCAACACCCGGGCAAGCTCTTCCGCGACCGACACCGGCGAGGCCCCGGGGCGGGTCGACTCGCCGCCCACGTCGATGATGTCGGCGCCCTCTTCCACCAGCGCCAGCGCCCGCTCCACGGCGGCGGCGGCCACCAACGTCTCGCCACCGTCGGAGAAGCTGTCGGGAGTCACGTTGACGACCCCCATGATCCTCGGATGATCGAGACGCAGCCCGGCGAATTCCGCGGGCGGCGGAACGAAAGCCGCTGTCGGTGAAGCTGGCGGCAAACCCCGTCTACCCTGGGGGTCAGCCCCCCGGTTGCGGTTCGGCCTCGAGCCCGCCGTGTGGATGATCCTTCTTCTTGCCGCTCGACGGAACCGAGGCGCGGCGGCCCGTGTCCTTGGGTTCGTCGTCATGGTCGGGACGAACGACAGGCTCGCCGCGAAGCAGAGCCTTCACTTCGTCGCCGCTCAGCGTTTCGTACTCGAGCAACGCGATAGCCACCTTTTCGAGGTCGTCGCGGCATTCTTGGAGAATCTTCCGGGCGGTCGTCCCCGCCTCGTCGACCAAACGGCGCACCTCCTCGTCGATCAACCTCGCGGTGGCGTCGGAAACGCTCTTGTGCTGGGTCACCGAATGGCCGAGGAAGATCTCCTCCTGGTTGTCGGAATAACGCAGCGGGCCCAACTTGTCGCTGAAGCCGAACTCGGTCACCATGCGCCGGGCCATGTCGGTCGCCTGTTTGATGTCGTTGCCGGCGCCGGTGGTGACGTTTTCGAACCCGAATACCAGCTCTTCCGCCACCCGTCCCCCGAACATCACCGCCAACTTGGACTCGAGCTCGAGCTTCGAATAGCTGTAGCGGTCGCGCTCGGGCAACGACATGGTCACGCCGAGCGCGCGCCCGCGCGGGATGATCGTGACCTTGTGCAACGGGTCGTGCTTCGGAACACGCAGGCCGACCAGCGCGTGTCCGGCCTCGTGATAGGCGGTCAGCCGTTTCTCCTCGTCGGTCATCACCATCGAACGCCGCTCGGTGCCCATCAGCACCTTGTCCTTGGCGGTCTCGAAGTCGATCATCGTCACCACCCGACGGCCGATACGGGCGGCGAGCAGCGCCGCCTCGTTGACCAGGTTGGCCAAGTCGGCGCCGGAGAATCCCGGCGTCCCGCGGGCGATGACCCGCGCGTCGACGTCCG
>JAUXFS010000185.1 GCA_030622775.1 Rhodospirillales bacterium
CCCGCGCCGCCTCCTCGAACGCCGCCTCGATGGTCGGGCCGAAACCGCGCACCCCGATGTCGGCCCCATGCTCGAAGTGCGTCCATCCACGGTTGGTCATCTCTCCCCCGATTTCCGCCCGTCCCTCCACACCATACGGCATCGCCGCCGTATCGCCGAAGGTTTCGCTCAGTTGACGGTTTCACGCCGGGCCCGGGTGTGTCAACTTTGCGGTTCGAGTTCGGCGAGAGCGGGGAAGGGTTCGGCGATGGCGGCGATATGGAAGCGGTCCCACAAGCGAACCGGCGGGCGGCTGGTGGTCGACGCGTTGCGCGCCCACGGGGTCGATACCGTGTTCTGCGTGCCGGGCGAGAGCTATCTCCCGGTCCTGGACGCCCTCTATGACGCCAGGGACTCGATCACCGTCGTCACCTGCCGGCACGAGCACGGCGCCGCCGACATGGCGGAGGCCTACGGCAAGCTCACCGGCCGGCCGGGCGTCTGCCTGGTCACCCGCGGTCCCGGCGCCTGCAACGCCAGCATCGGCGTCCATACCGCGTTCCAGGACTCGACGCCGATGGTGATGCTGGTCGGCCAGGTGCAACGCCCCCATCTCGGCCGGGAGGCGTTCCAAGAGGTGGACTTCACCCGGATGTTCGGCGCCCTGGCCAAGCACGCGGCCCAGGCGGACCGGACCGACGAGCTTCCGGGATTGATCGCCGAGGCGTTTCATCTCGCCCTGTCGTTTCGGCCGGGGCCGGTGGTGTTGGCGATGCCGGAGGACGTGCTCGCCGAGGTCGCGGACGTCGCCGACGTCGCGCCGTTCGTACCGTTGCGGCCGGAACCCGACCCGGGACTGCTGGAACGCCTGCATCACGTTCTCGGCGACGCCGAGCGGCCGCTGATGATCATCGGCGGCAGCGGCTGGTCCGAGCGCGCCCGGGACGACATCAACGCCTTCGTCGCGGCCAACAACCTGCCCACCTGTTGTTCGTTCCGCCGCCACGACATCGTCGACAACAGCCATCCCAACTTCGTCGGCGAGATGGGCATCGGGCCCAATCGGGCGCTGGTCGAGCGGGCGAGAAGCGCCGATCTGTTGCTGGCGGTGGGCACCCGGCTGGGCGATATCGTCACTCAGGGCTACACCCTGATCGAGGCGGAGAACCATGGCCCGGCCCTGGTCCACGTCCATCCCGACGCGGAGGAGCTGGGTCGGGTATTCGAGCCGGTGCTGGCGATACCCTCGGGCATGGCGGAATTCGCCGCCGCCGCCCGGGCGATGGCGCCGGTGGCCGGCGAGCGATGGAGCGCGTGGGCGAGCGAGGCCAGGGCCGACTACGTCGCCGACAGAACCATACCCGCCTACGACGGGGCGCTCGACCTCGGCCGGGTGACGATGGAACTCGAGCAAATGTTGACGGCCGACGCGGTGGTGACGGTGGACGCCGGCAACTTCAGCGGCTGGCCGCAGCGGTTCCTGAGCTTCGGCGGCGGCCGGCGGTTGCTCGGCGCGGCCAACGGCGCCATGGGTTACGCGGTGCCGGCGGCGGTGGCGGCGAAGATCGCCGATCCGGAGCGGATGGTGGTCGCCTTCGTCGGCGACGGCGGCTTCGGCATGACCGGCCAGGAACTGGCGACCGCCCTGCGCTACGGCGTGGCGCCGGTGATCCTGGTGTTCAACAACGGCATGTACGGCACCATCCGCATGCACCAGGAGCGCAACTATCCCGATCGGATCGTCGGCACCCGGCTGGTCAACCCGGACTTCGCCGCCCTGGCGCGGGCCTACGGCGCCCACGGCGAGACGGTCGAGCGGACGGAGGAATTCGCGCCGGCGTTCGAGCGGGCGTTGGCGTCGGGCAAGGCGGCGGTGATCGAACTGATAACCGACCCCGAGATCATCTCCACCCGCACCACCCTGAGCGCCCTCCGCCGGGCGGCGAAGAAGGCGGAGTAGGGAGCGCGAATATGGGCGATCATTGCCACATGCATGCGATGATGCTCGACGCCCCGGGGCGGCCGCTCGTCTACCGGCGCTGCCCCAGGCCGGAGCCCGGGCCGGGGCAGGTGCTGGTCGAGGTGTCGGCGTGCGCGGTGTGCCGCACCGACCTGCACGTGGTCGATGGCGACCTGACGGAACCGAAATTGCCGATCGTCCCGGGGCACGAAATCATCGGCCGGGTGGTCGAGAGCGGCGAGGGGGTCGAGGCGTTCGCCGCCGGCGAGCGGGTCGGCATTCCGTGGTTGGGATGGACCTGCGGCGAATGCCGCTACTGCCGCTCCGGGCAGGAAAACCTGTGCCCGAACGCCCGCTTCACCGGCTATCAGATCGACGGCGGCTATGCCGAGTATACCGTCGCCGACGCGCGCTACTGCTTTCCGATCCACGGAGATTATTCCGACGCCGAAGCGGCGCCGTTGCTGTGCGCCGGGCTGATCGGTTATCGCTCGCTGGCGATGGCCGGCGACGCCGAACGGCTCGGCATCTACGGCTTCGGCGCGGCGGCGCACATCGTCGCCCAGGTTGCCCGTCACCAGGGCCGGCGGCTGTTCGCCTTCACCCGGCCTGGGGACGAGGCGGCGCAGGCGTTCGCCGGCAGGCTCGGCGCCGAGTGGGTCGGCGGCTCCGACGAGGCGCCGCCGGAGGAACTGGACGCGGCGATCATCTTCGCCCCCGTGGGGCCGCTGGTGCCCGCCGCGCTGCGGACGATCCGCCCCGGCGGCACCGTCGTCTGCGCCGGCATCCACATGGGCGACATCCCGGCCTTTCCCTACGACATTCTGTGGCGCGAGAAACGCCTGGTTTCGGTCGCCAACCTGACCCGGCGCGACGGCGAGGCTTTCCTGGAGCTGGCGCCGAAGGTGCCGGTCAAAACCGAGATCGAGACGTTTCCGATGGATCAGGCCAACGAGGCGCTGCGCCGCCTGCGCGAGGGCGAACTGACCGGCGCCGCCGTGTTGGTTCCAGGCTGATTTCTCAGAGGAGCACGGAAACCCGGTGTCCAACCGCACGATTGCCGTCGACGACCGACTCTATGACTACCTGTGCGAGGTTTCGCTGCGCGAGACCGAGCTGTTGCGCCGGCTTCGCGCCGAAACCCTGGCGATGCCGGAAGCGGGCATGCAGATCTCCCCCGAGCAGGGGCAGTTCATGGCGCTTCTGGTGCGGCTGATCGGCGCCGAGCGGATCGTCGAGGTCGGTACCTTTACCGGCTACAGCGCGCTTTGCATGGTGCAGGCGATGCCTCCGACGGGACGTCTGGTCGCCTGCGACGTCAGCGCCGAATGGACCGCCGCCGCCCGCCGCTACTGGGCCGAGGCCGGCATCGCCGACCGCATCGATCTCAGGCTGGCGCCGGCGCTGGACACCCTCGACGATCTGATCGCCGGCGGCGAGGCGGGGCGCTTCGACTTCGGCTTCATCGACGCCGACAAGGAGAACTACCAGGGCTATTACGAGCGCGTCCTGGCTTTGCTGAGGCCCGGCGGTCTGGTCGCCGTCGACAACGTCCTGTGGGGCGGCAGAGTCGTCGACCCGGCGAAACGGGACATCGACACCGAGGCGATCCGGGCGTTCAACGCGGCGTTGAAGGGCGATCCGCGCGTCGATATCAGCCTGGTGCCGATCGGCGATGGCCTGACCCTTGCCCGCAAGCGGTAGGCACCGGCGATTGCCCGTATGGGCGTTGCTGGCGCTGGCGCTGGCGGTCGCGGGCTGCGGCGTCGACCGGGAACAGATCAGGGTCTGTCGGTGGCTCATACCGGCGTTCGAGAAGCATCCCGAGAGCGTCGAGATCCTCCGCCACCAACAGCACGGGTCCGCCGAGAATTCGGTCGTCGTCCATTACCGGTCGCGCGACGGGGAAAACGGGTCGGCCGAACACTGGGTCGCGTGCTGGTTCGGGGGCACGGCGTTCGGGTCCGGCCGGCTGACGCTGGAGGGGGTGAGCACCGATCGCCGCGACCTCCTGTCGCCGGTCCAGTTGCAGATGCTGCGGATCTGGCTGCGCGTGGATGGAACCGCCGGGGGAAGCGCCGGGGGAAGCGCCGGGGGAAGCGACAGGGCGGCGAGGGACCGGGGCAGTGGTTCGTTTGACCCTTCCGTGTCCGACGCCCTCTATCTGCTCCAGTCGCTGGTCAACGCGCTGGCCATGTCGTCGGTCTATGTCCTGGTGGCGATCGGTTTCACCCTCGTCTATGGCGTCATCGGCCGGCTCAACCTCGCCCTCGGCGACGTCTCGACCGTCGCCGCGTACGGCGCGTTCACCGGCGTGACGCTACTGGCGGCGGCCGGGGCCGGCTGGTCCGGCGCCGGGTTGCTGCTGGTCCTGGTGGTCGCGTTGGTGATCAGCGCGCTGTTCAACGTGGTGACCGAGAGGACGGTGTTCCGGCCGCTGCGCGGCGCTTCCACCCAGGCGCCGTTGATCGCGACCATCGGACTGGCGATCTTCCTTCGCGAGTTCATGCGTCTGGCGCAGGGATCGCGCGACCACTGGCTGCAGCCGATGACCTTGGAGGCCTACCCGCTGGTGGCCGGCGACGGCTTTTCGGTGTCGATCAGCCCCGGTCAGATGACCGTCGTCGCGCTGACCGCGGTGTTGTGCGGCGCGCTGGGCGTGCTGATGACGCGGAGCCGCTACGGGCGGCACTACCGGGCGTGCCGCGACGACTTGCGGATGGCGGCGCTGCTCGGCGTTCCCGTCGACCGCACGGTGGCGGCGACCTTTGCATTGAGCGCCGTCTTCGCCGGGACGGCGGGGGTGGTCATCGTCCTCTACTACGGCACGGTCGGCGCCTACATGGGGGTGATCATCGGGTTCAAGGCGCTGGTCGCGGCGGTGGTCGGCGGCATCGGATCGATCGGCGGCGCGATTGTCGGCGGCATCCTGATCGGCCTCATCGAAACGCTGTGGTCGGCGTACCTGACCGGCGCCTACCGGGACATCGTCATCTTCGGCCTGCTCGCCGCGATGCTGGTATTCCGTCCCAACGGACTGCTCGGCCGGACATCGGCGCGCGGCGACTGACAGTGCATCGGTTTCCGACGTATTGATAGAGACCAGCGTTCGCCCAATCGCGGGAGACACCGGAATGACGATTCAGATCAAGCGTGTGTACGACCCTCCGGACGCCGGCGACGGACGGCGGGTACTCGTCGATCGTCTGTGGCCCC
>JAUXFS010000519.1 GCA_030622775.1 Rhodospirillales bacterium
CCGCGCTCGCCGGGATGAACCACCCGCGATTTGGTGATCGGTTCGCCGGCGAACAGGTGAGTGCGGACCACCGCCCCATCGAGATCTTCCTCGGTCGCCTCGCCCTTGACCAGGTAGCCGTCGATGACGCCGTCTTCCGGCCACGGCGCCCATCTCAGATGATCGGGCCTGACAAAGGTACCCGTGGGAAGGTCCTCGTCCGCCACCAGGATCTCCTTGACCGGCATCGCCTGCGCTTCCTCTTGAGCCGGCGCCTGGTTCTCCCAGGCGGCGCGCTGGTTGGCGATCCAGTTCTTGGCGAAGTAGGCGGTCACCGCCGCCGCCGAAAGGGCGAACACCAGCAATAAGACGGTACGCAGGTTCATGGCCTTGGTTCCTTCAACCGCTCAACAACGCCGTGCCGACGGTAAGGTACGCGGCGGCGGCGATGGCGATGGCGTATGGAACGGCGCGACCGAGAAACACATCGCGGATGCCGTCCCCGCCGACGAACTCACAAATTTGCGCCAGGGCGAACCGCCATCGGGTCATCATGACGACGGCGATGGCGCCACCGATGACCGTGGTCACGACGACGAATTCGAGGAACATCGCCGGCCCGGCCCACAACGAGGTCGCCGCGATCAGCTTGACGTCGCCGCCTCCCATCACCCCGGTGGCGAACGGGACGAGCCCGACGGCGAACACGCCGACGGCGACGGCGATCGCGCCGAGCCAATTGACCGGCTCGGGACTGGCGAGCACGTGGACGGGATAGAGTGCGACGATCGCCAGGCAGACGCGGTTGGGAATCCACAGGGCCTCGATGTCGGACACGACAGCGAGCCCGAGCAAGCCCAGGAACAGGGTGATGGCAAACAGATCAATGGGAAGCAGGCCGAACATTGGGGTCTCGGGGTCAAGGGTTGGTTCGGTTCGCGCCGCCGCTCGGGAAGCTAACTCTTTAGCTTTTCCTTCGCTCCTCCGTTTCCTTTCCCCCTTCGGGTCGGGGCGGCGCTTTGGGCGCCGCCCTCTCGCCTAGGAGATTGACCCGAAGGGTGGACGATACGTCGTCCAGGAAAGGAGAACAGACTGGGAGTTGCCTCTCAGGCCTTACGGCGTGGCGTTGTCGAGGGCATCGGCGACCGTCTGGAACATGTCGGTCAGTGACGCGCCCATCGCCTGCAAAGCGATGATCGCGGCAACGGAGACCAGAGCGGCGATAAGCCCGTATTCGATAGCGGTCGCGCCGGATTCGTCCTTGAAGATCTTGGTGAGGGTATTGAGCTTCATAACTACCTCCAGTTCAGAAACAACGCATTCCCCCAAACGCGTGATCCGAAGAATAGTTTCGAGAAGCCATATAGTCAAAATCTTTATTTACAACGATCATGCGCTGAACATCATTTTATTATTGCTGCTATTTTTATCGTACTTCACTCTATTATTTTCACAAAATTTACTTGCACTTTTCTGACCCGCCGCCCCTGCCCGCCCGCCCCTATCGAACCCGCTGATACCACGGCCTACCGGGCGATGGCGCAGGTCGTCAGGGCATCGATCGCCTCGGGACTCGCCTAGTCCAAGGACAACCGTCGATAGAGCTAAAGAGCGCGGTCTTAAGGGTTGGGCAAGTCTTGGCCCGCATAGTTGGGGGAGTTGTGACAACCGGGTGCGCGCGATGACGACGATGAACGGCCTCCTCAAACCCGCCGCGGTGATCGCTTCGATCGCCTTCGCTTCGATCGCCTTCTCTGTGCACACCGGCGGCGTGGCTTCTCCCGCACGCGCGGACGAGATGCCCGTCTGCACCGGGCAGAACCTGGGCGCGGCGTCCTGTTTCTCGGGGAAGCTCTGCGAGTGCATCCATGATCGCGGTGGTTCGGTGACCGGAACGCCTGCGGGTTTTCGCTGGGACTGCGGCGTTCTCCGCCCAAAATGCGGCGAGGCGGCCGACGCCCCCGCGACCCAAAACGAATTCACCGGCCCCTATCCCCTGGCGATCGACATCGATCGTTCGGGCGACCGCGGCCGGGTCGGGCACGGCCACGGCGGACGACGACCAATCCGTTAGGTTTCACCACTCCCTGTTCGACTCCCCTTGATCGCGCTTCCGTCCCCGGCTATTGCCGTAGATCCTCTTTGCGTTGAAGCGGTCCGGCAATCTTCGGCTCTCTTGTCGCTGGATCGCGCGCGGAGGAGAGGATCGAGGAGCAGCACCCGCCGATGGCCCGAAAGTCTTCCCTCCTGTGGGCGATCCCGCCGCTGATCCTAGCCATCTGCGGGGCGATCCTCGCCGTCTACGACGTTCAGGTCGCCGCGCTCGAACGCAATATTTTTCAATCCCTTACCGGAAAACTCTCGGAGCAGATCGAAACCCGGTTCAAGGGCTTCGTCGAACCGATTACCAACAACCTGCTGATCGCGCGGCGGTGGGGAGAGGAAGGGACCCTCGATCTCGGCGATCCCGCCTCGCTGGATTCCCGCTTCATTCCGGTGCTCGAGCAAATTCCCCAGATCTCGGGTGTCTTGATCGCCAACTCTCGCGGCCGGGAATATTTCCTCCACCGAGATGACGATCGGTGGGTCACGCGTCTCACCGATGCGGAAAAAGGCGAGGGCGGGATCGTTTCCGAAAATCGCGACACGACTTCGAAATCGACCGGTAAGAAGACCGAAAAATCCGGCTACGACCCTCGTACCC
>JAUXFS010000502.1 GCA_030622775.1 Rhodospirillales bacterium
AGCGCTTGCTTCCGACCTCGCGGCACGCTTGAAAGGGGAGCAATCTCCACGCTTTGACATGCTTGTTTGCCCACCCTTCGTGCTTATCTCCAAGGTCGTCGAGGCCGTTGCCGGCAGCGGCATCGCCGTGGGAGGGCAAGACTGCCACATGCAGGAGAAAGGGGCGCACACCGGCGACACCAGCGCCCACATGCTGAAGGATATCGGGTGTGGATACGCAATAGTCGGGCACTCCGAACGGAGAACCAACCATGGCGAGACGGATGCCCAGGTCAAAGCCAAGGCAGAGGCCGCCCTCGCGGCCGGGTTGACGGCAATCGTTTGCATCGGCGAGACGTTGGAAGAACGCGATGCCGGCAAGACTTTGGAAGTCAACAAGCGTCAAGTGCATGGCTCCCTGCCCGATGGGGCCACGGCCGCTAACACCGTGATTGCCTACGAACCGGTTTGGGCGATCGGAACCGGGCGTACCGCAACACCGGAACAAGCCCAGGAGGTTCATCAAATGATTCGCGGCGAGCTATCTGCCAAGCTTGGCCAAGCGGAAGCCGATGGCATGCGCGTTCTTTACGGCGGTTCGATGAATCCCAAGAATGCCGAGATACTGTTGGCTCAGCCTGACATCGATGGAGGTTTGATCGGCGGTGCCGCGCTGAAAGTCGATGACTTCTTGGCAGTTGCCCAGGGTAGCCCGTGACACGGTGGGCTTAGGAAACTCGGTTAGCCAATGATTACCGTCGTTCTCGTCATTCATCTGTTGCTCGCCATCGCTCTGGTGGGCGTCGTTCTGATCCAGCGCAGCGAGGGAGGGGCGCTCGGCATGGGGGGCGGCGGTATGAGCGGCTTCATGACGGGACGCAGTACCGCCAACCTGCTGACCCGGGCGACCGCGGTGTTGGCGGCGCTGTTCATTGTCACCAGTCTTACTCTGGCAAAACTCGCGGGTGGCGAGCGTGAGGCCCGCTCGATTCTCGACCAGCCGCCGGCGGCAACGCAAGAGGAGCCAGCCGAACCCGCGAGCCCGACCGCGCCTCTGGCTCGCTGACGTTGCGAAAGACGCCGACAGCCGTTGAAGAACATATGGAGGCGGCGTCAGCGTCGCCTCTGTTTTTTTCATGGTTGCGACCGTCAATCTATTTTGCCAACGCTCCAGCGATTTTGGTATAGACTTTGGGTCCATGACGCGGTTCATTTTCATCACTGGCGGCGTGGTTTCTTCTCTCGGCAAGGGGCTGGCATCGGCAGCCTTGGGGGCGCTGCTACAGGCACGCGGTTTCAAGGTACGGCTGCGCAAACTGGACCCTTACATCAATGTCGATCCCGGCACGATGAGTCCGTACCAGCACGGTGAGGTCTACGTGACCGATGACGGTGCGGAGGCCGACCTCGATCTTGGCCACTACGAGCGGTTTACGGGGGTTCCCGCGCGAAAAAGCGACAACGTCACCACCGGCCGGATTTACTCCGATGTCATCGCACGCGAAAGGCACGGTGACTATCTTGGGGCTACCATCCAGGTCATTCCCCACATCACCGATGCGATCAAGGAATTCATCGGCGACGACCTCGGGAGCGAAGACTTCGTGCTGTGCGAGATCGGCGGGACCGTTGGCGACATCGAGAGTCTCCCGTTCCTCGAGGCAATTCGGCAGAAGGGCAACGAACTCGGGCGTCAGCGTGTCATGTATATCCATTTGACGCTCGTCCCATACATTCCGGCGGCCGGCGAACTGAAGACGAAGCCCACTCAGCACTCGGTCAAGGAACTGTTGAACGTTGGTATTCAGCCCGACCTGCTGCTTTGTCGAGCGGACCGCACCATCCCGGAGGCGGAGCGGCGCAAGATTGCGCTGTTCTGCAACGTTCAATACGAGGCGGTGATTCCCGCGCTGGACGTCGAAACAATCTATGCTGTTCCCACCAGCTATCACGAGCAGGGCCTGGACGACCAAGTATGTCGGCATTTCGGCCTGGATGTTCCGCCACCGGACCTCGTCCCATGGCGAAACATCGTTGCCCGAAGGACCAAACCGGAAGGCGAGGTCACCATCGCCGTGGTCGGCAAGTACACCGGCCTTTTGGACGCCTATAAATCCCTAGCAGAAGCTCTGGCGCATGGCGGCATCGCCAATAATGTTCGGGTCAACGTGGAATGGATCGACTCCGAAGTTTTCGAGAATAACGACACCCTCTATCGCCTGGAAGGGGTCGATGGAATTCTCGTTCCCGGCGGGTTCGGCGAGCGCGGCGCTCAAGGCAAGGTGGAAGCCGCCCGATTTGCCAGGGAAAGGCGGGTACCCTATTTCGGCATCTGTTTCGGCATGCAGATGGCCGTGGTCGAGGCCGCGCGCAACCTAGCCGGTATCCCCGAAGCCGGTTCGACCGAGTTCGGTCCCTGTGCGGCGCCGGTTGTCGGATTGATGACGGAATGGATGCGGGGAGATAGGGTTGAATTGCGGGAGGCTGGCGGGGATCTGGGCGGAACCATGCGTCTCGGTGCCTACGACTGCGTGTTGCGGAAGAAAAGCCGGCTGCACAAAATCTTCAACGCTGACAGGATCAGCGAGCGACACCGGCATCGCTACGAGGTCAACAGTAACTACATCGGGATATTGGAACGATGCGGTCTCGTGTTCTCCGGAATGTCCCCGGATGGTTTGTTGCCCGAGATCGTGGAGATCCCAGACCACCCGTGGTTCGTCGGTGTACAGTTTCACCCCGAGCTAAAATCGAAGCCCCTGGACCCCCATCCCT
>JAUXFS010000038.1 GCA_030622775.1 Rhodospirillales bacterium
GGTCAGCGACTTCACCCGCCGGGGATCCGCCAGCCCCAGTTCGAGGGCGACGGCGGCGCCGAGCGAATGGCCCACCAGGTGCGCCGGTTCCATGGCCAGCGCGTCGAGGAAGTCGCCGAGCGCCCCGGTCATCGCCGCGATGTCGCCCGCCCCCACCTCCTTGGTCGAGCCGCCGTGGCCGGGCAGGTCCACGGCGTAGACGGAATGGTCCCCGGCCAGCGCCGGCTGGTTGAACAGCCAGTTGTCGAGGCCGGCGCCGAAGCCGTGGACGAGGACCAGCGGCGGGCCCGCGCCGTCCCCCATCCGCAGATAGCGCAGCCGGCGGCCGCCGGCCTCCACCGTCTGCGGCTCCGGCGCCTCTGCCTCGGCCTCGGCGGCGTGAACGGCGAACTCGTCCTGGAAGCGGGCGACGAACGCGTCGATCTCGGCGTCCGTCACCGCCCCGTCGGCAACCACCGCCAGCAGCCCGCCGACCGCCACCGTCTCGCCCTCGGCGGCGATCCGCCGGCGCAGGGCGCCGGCTACCGGCGACTCGTAGACGCTGGTGATCTTGGTGGTCTCGATGTCGGCGAGATCGTCGCCGGCCGCCACCTCATCGCCCTCGTCCACGTACCAGGCGGCGACCAAGCCCTCGGTCATCGACAGCCCCCACTTGGGCATGGTCACCGGCCGGATGGCGTCGGTCATCAGCCGCGCCCCGCGACCTCGCGCACCGCCGCCTCGATCTTCTCCGGCGTCGGGATGTAGAGGTCCTCGAGATCGGGGGAGAACGGCACCGGGGTATGCGGCGCGGTCACCATCCTGATCGGCGCCTTGAGCGCGTCGAAGGCGTTCTCGGCGACCAGCGCGGCGATGTCGCTGGCCATCGAGCAGCGGGGATTGGCCTCGTCGACCACCACCAGCCGCCCGGTGTCGGCGACGCACTCGAGGATCGTCTCGGTGTCCAGCGGCGAGGTCGTCCGCGGGTCGACGACGGTGCAACCAATGCCGTCCCCCGCGAGTGAATCCGCCACCTGGTTGGCGAGCTTGACCATCCGGCCAAAGGCGACGATGGTCACGTCGTCGCCCTCGCGGGTCAGGTTGGCCTCGCCGAACGGGATGGTGTAGGACTCGTCGGGCACCTCTTCTTCGTCGTCGTACATCACCTTGTGCTCGAAGAAGATCACCGGGTCGTCGTCGCGGATCGACTGGATCATCAGCCCCTTGGCCTCGTACGGCGACGACGGGATCACCACCTTGAGCCCGGGGAAGTGGGTGAACACCGGATAGAGGCACTGACTGTGCTGGCTCGCCGCCCGGAAACCGGCGCCGAACATGGTGCGGATGACCAGCGGCGTCACCGCCTTGCCGCCGAACATGTAGCGGAACTTGCCGGCCTGGTTGTAGATCTGGTCGAGGCAGACCCCCATGAAGTCGACGAACATCAGCTCGGCGACCGGCCTGAGACCGGTGGCCGCGGCGCCGACGGCGGCGCCGATGAAGGCGCTCTCGGTGATCGGGGTGTCGAGCACCCGCTCGCGGCCGAACTCGGGCATCAGCCCCTTGGTCACCCCGAGCACGCCGCCCCAGGCGTCGTCCTCGCCGGGCGCGCCCATGCCGCCGGCGTTGTCCTCGCCCATGACGATGACGGTGGGATCGCGGCGCATCTCCTGGGCGATCGCCTCGTTGATGGCCATGCGGAAGGTTTTCTTCGCCATGATATCGCCCTCCTAATAGGAAACGTAGACGTCGGTGGTGAGGTCGGCGAGCGTCGGCGCCGGCGCCGCCTTGGACGCGGCGACGGCGCCGTCGATGATCAGCGCCACCTCCCGGTCGATGTCGTCGAGCTGGCCGGACTCGATCAGCCCGGCCTCGCTCACCCGCTTGCGGAACAGAGCTAAGCTGTCCCGCTCGGCGCGCAGCCTGTCCACCTCGCCCTCGCCGCGATAGGTCATCGCGTCGCCCTCGAAGTGGCCGTAGTAGCGGTTGAGACAGACATGGATCAGGCTCGGCCCGTCGCCGGCGCGGGCGCGGTCGATCGCCTCCTTGGCCGCGTCGTAGACCTCGAAGAAGTCGTGGCCGTCGACCCGCCGGCCGGGCATGCCGAACGCCTCGGCCCGCTTCAACTGATCGCCGGCGACCGCCCAGCCGCTCGCCGTCGACTCGGCGTAGCCGTTGTCCTCGACGACGAAGACCGCCGGCAGGTTCCAAACCCGGGCGAGATTGTAGGATTCGAGGGTGGTGCCCTGGTTGGAGCCGCCGTCGCCGACGAAGCCGACCGCGACGCCGCCGGTCTTCAGGGTCTTGGCGGAAAGCGCCGCCCCGCACACCAGCGGCGGGCCGCCGCCGACGATGCCGTTGGCGCCCATCATCCCCTTGGCGAGATCGGCGATGTGCATCGACCCGCCCTTGCCGCCGCACAGGCCGTCGCGGCGGCCATAGATCTCCATCATCATCCCGGTGACGTCGCAACCCTTGGCGATACAATGGCCGTGACCGCGGTGGGTGCTGGCGATGCGGTCCTTGTCTTCCAGGTCCAAGCACACGCCAATCGCCGACGCTTCCTCGCCGGCATAGAGGTGCACGAACCCCGGGATCGTCCCGGCGGCGAATTCGTCATGCACCCGTTCCTCGAAATCGCGGATGGTCCGCATACCGCGATAGGCCCGGAGCAACTCCTCCCGGCTCAACTGCATTCCACGACTGAGCTGCATGGCTCCCTCCCTAGATCTGTTGAATGGTTGTGGTTGTTTTAGGGGAAGGGTATCGGAAGATCGGGTTGAACGGCAACAGGTTCTCGCGCCGATTGTTCGATTGGCCCGGGAACGAGGGATCCGGAGAAACGAACTTCGAACGCGCGACGCGGAGGGCGGTCGAAGGCGGATCGGCGGCTTCCCCGTATTTGCGACTTTCAATCAATTGCGTTGGGGTCGGGGGAGGTGCTAGGCTTCGGTCAATGAGAATTGGCGGGCGCCTTTTTGCATGGTGTTGGTTGTCTGCTTATGGGGAGGGAGACGTTAATGCAGAAGTCTTTGCACATTGATCCCGGCAAGTGCACCAACTGCCTTCAGTGTGAGTTGGCCTGTTCGTATGACAACGAGGGGGTTTTCAATCCGGCGAAGTCTCGGATCAAGGTATTCACCTTTCACGACGAGGGTCGTTTTGTTCCGTACACCTGCACCCAGTGCGCCGAGGCGTGGTGCATGCAGGCGTGTCCGGTGGACGCGATCAGCCTTGACGCGGCGACCGGCGCGAAGGTGGTTTCGGAATGGTTGTGCGTTGGCTGCAAGGTGTGCACGATCGCCTGTCCGTTCGGCACGGTGAACTACAACGCGGATTCGGGCAAGGTGATCAAGTGTGATCTGTGCGGCGGCGATCCGGAGTGCGCCAAGGCGTGTCCGACCGAGGCGATTACTTACATCGACGCCAACTGGACGGGGTTGGACCGGATGCGCCAGTGGGCGGCGCGGACGGATGCCGGCTCTGGTGCCGGCGCCTCGGCGTCGGCCTGACGGGAGGGTTTGGAGATGGCATGGGCAAGGAAGGTCCTGCGAGTCGACCTGAATGCGGGGACCTGCACCGACGAGGCGCTCAACATGGATTGGGCGAGGCGTTATTTGGGCCAGCGCGGTCTGGCGACCAAGTATCTGGTGGAGGAGACCGACCCCAGGGTCGATCCGTTGGCGCCGGAGAACAAGATGATCATGGCGACGGGGCCGTTGACCGGGACCTGCGCGTCGACGGCGGGGCGTTATTCGGTGATCACCAAGGGGGCGCTCACCGGGGCGATCGCGTGTTCGAACTCGGGCGGGTTCTTCGGCAACGAGATGAAGAACGCCGGCTACGACATGATCATCTTCGAGGGGAAGTCGCCTAAACCGGTGTATCTGCTGGTCCGGAACGGCGATGCCCGGCTCGTCGACGCGGGCGAGTTGTGGGGGGCGTCGTGCTGGGATACCGAGGAGCGGATCAAGGCGGCCCATCAGGACCCGCTGATCCGGGTGGCCTCGATCGGGGTCGCCGGTGAGCGCGGGGTGAAGTACGCGGCCATCGTCAACGACATGCACCGCGCCGCCGGGCGTTCCGGGGTCGGCGCGGTGATGGGCTCGAAGAACCTCAAGGCGGTGGCGATCCGCGGCACCCTCGGGGTCAAGGTCGACGACTTCGCGGCGTTCATGGCGGCGACGGCGGCGGGCAAGAAGGTGCTGGCCGACAACGCGGTGACCGGCCAGGGCCTCCCCACCTACGGCACCCAGGTTTTGATGAACGTGGTCAACGAGACCGGGGCGCTGCCGACGCGCAACCACCAGGGTGTCCAGTTCGAGGGCGCGCACGCCATTTCGGGCGAGGCGATGCACGAGAAGCGGGCATCGGACGGCAAGTCCAACCTGATCACCAACAACGCGTGCTTTGCCTGCACCATCGCCTGCGGCCGGATCTCGGCGATCGAGCGGACCCACTACACGGTGGTCGACCGGCCGCAATACCAGAAGGCGTCGGGCGGTCTCGAGTACGAGGCGGCGTGGGCGCTGGGGGCGGCGACGGGGGTGAGCGATCTCGATGCGTGCACGTTCGCCAACTTCATCTGCAACGAGCAGGGGTTCGATCCGATCTCGTTCGGGGCGACGGTGGGGGCGGCGATGGAGCTGTTCGAGATCGGCGCGATCACCACCAAGGAGACCGGCGGCATCGAGCTCAAGTTCGGCAACGTCCATGCGCTGACCGAGCTTGCCGAGCTGACCGGCCGCGGCGAGGGTTTCGGCGCCGAGATCGGTCTCGGCTCGAAGCGGTTGTGCGAGAAGTACGGTCATCCCGAGCTGTCGATGCAGGTCAAGGGCCAGGAGTTCCCGGCCTATGATTCGCGCGGCATCCAGGGGATGGGGCTGGCCTACGCGACGTCGAACCGGGGTGCCTGTCATTTGCGCGGCTACACGGTGGCGTCGGAGATCCTCGGGGTTCCGGAGAAGACCGATCCGTTGGCGACCGAGGGCAAGGGAGGGCTGGTCAAGGCGTTCCAGGACGCGACGGCGGCGGTGGATTCGGCCGGCATCTGCGTGTTCACCACGTTCGCGTGGACGCTCGACGACATCGCGCCGCAGATCGACGCGGCGTGCGAGGGCGAGTGGACGCCGGAGACCCTGCTCGAGGTCGGCGAGCGGGTGTGGAACCTGGAGCGCCGCTACAATCTCGGCGCCGGGTTCACCGACAAGGACGACACCCTGCCCAAACGGCTGCTCAAGGAGGCGGCGAAGACCGGCCCGGCGAAGGGCCTGGTCAACGGACTGGATAAGATGCTTCCGGAATACTACCAGCTTCGCGGCTGGACGACGGAGGGCATCCCGACCAACGAGACGCTGCAGCGGCTGGCGTTGTAGGCGGCGGCCGATGTTCGGTTGGCTGCGCAGCCTGTTCGGCGCGGGACCGGCGCCGGCGGACGAGAGAGTGGAGAGACCGGCGGCGCCAGTGGCGAAAGCGCCGGCGGCAATGGCACCGGAGACAACAATGGCCACAACGGCGGAAGCCTCCGGTGACGATGGCGGGCGCGACGATGGTGCGCGCTACGTGATCGTCGGCGCCGGTCCGGCCGGGGTGATCGCCGCCGAGACGCTGCGCGCCGCCGATCCCGACGGCGACGTGCTGATCGTCCACGGCGAGGACGGTCCGCCCTACTCCAGGATGGCGATCCCCTATTACCTCACCGGGATGATCGACGAGGCCGGCACCACGCTGCGCAAGGCGGCGGATCACTACGACGATCTCGGGATCCGCATCCGCCACGGCCGGGTCGAGCGGGTGTTGGCCGACGACGGCCGGCTGGCGCTGGCCGGCGGCGGGTCGGTGACGTTCGAGCGGCTGTTGGTGGCGACCGGGGCGACCCCGATCCGGCCGCAGATCGAGGGTCTCGATCTGCCCGGGGTGCACCCGTGCTGGACCCTCGAGGACGCCCGCGACATCGTCCGGCTGGCCGAACCGGGATCGCGCGTGGTGCTGCTCGGCGCCGGGTTCATCGGCTGCATCATCCTCGAGGCGCTGGTCAAGCGCGGGGTCGAGCTGACGGTGGTCGAGATGGGCGACCGGATGGTACCCCGGATGCTCGACGCCACCGCCGGCGGGATGCTCAAGCGGTGGTGCGAGGGCAAGGGGATCAAGGTGCTGACCTCGACCAGCATCACCCGGATCGAACCGGCCACGGACGCGGCGGCAGAAGGCGGCGGCCTCGCCGTCGAGCTCAGCGGCGGCGAGACGGTGCCGGCGCATCTGGTGGTGGTCGCCGCCGGGGTGCGCGCCAACATGGCGATGCTCGACGGCGCCGGCATCGACACCGACCAGGGGGTCCTGGTCGACCACCATCTGCGCTCCAGCCATCCCCGGGTCTATGCCGCCGGCGACGTCGCCCAGGGGCCGGACTTCTCCACCGGCGGGTTCTCGGTGCACGCGGTGCAGCCGACCGCCGTCGATCACGGCCGCATCGCCGCGCTCAACATGGCCGGCGGCGATGCGCCGTACAAGGGCAGCCTGGTGATGAACGTGCTCGACACCCTCGGCCTGGTGTCGTGCTCCTTCGGCCGCTGGCAGGGAGCCGACGGCGGCGAACAGGCGGAGCGGATCGACCAGGACGCCTACAAGTACATCAACCTGCGGTTCGAGGACGACAAGCTGGTCGGGGCGATCACCTTGGGACGAACCGACTGGGTCGGGGTGGTGCGCGGGCTGATCCAGACCGAGGTGGCGCTGGGCCCATGGAAGGACAAGCTGATCGCCGACCCGCACCGGGTGATGGAGGCCTACCTCGCCCGGGTCGGGACGGCATGACCGCCGGGGACGCGACCACGAGTCCGACCGCGAGACAATGAAGGTCACCATCAAGCTGTTCGCGCTGTTGGGCGAGTATCTGCCGGCCGGCGCCGCCGACAATGCCGCCGAGATCGAGGTCGCCGACGGCGCCACCCCCGCCGACGTCATCCGCCGCCTCGCCCTGCCCCGAGAATCCTGCCACCTGGTGCTGATCAACGGCCTCTACCGCCCCCCCGGCGAACGCGATGACCGCCCGCTCCAACCCGGCGACGTCCTCGCCATCTGGCCCCCCATCGCCGGCGGAAGGGATTGAGCATGGCCACCGCCATCACCGTCGAAAAGGAAATGTGGATCAGCCACGACGACTTCTTCCGCATCCTCCCCAAGGCCCTCGGGGCGGAAGGCCACCGCGTCGAAGGCAACCGGGTCATCGCCGGCAACGGGGATCGCCGTCTCGAGATCACCCTATCCGAGGAGTCCCAACGCCGCATCGCCTTGCTGACCCTGCCGGTGACCCACGTGCGCCTCGACTTCATCGGCTACGGCGAAGACGAAGCCGCCGCCGCCCTCGCCCGGTTCGATCGCAGCTTTCAGCGCGGCGGGGGATGAGGATCTTCGGCTTGGTCGGGTGGAGCGGCAGCGGCAAGACCACCCTGATGGTCTCCCTGTTGCCCGAGCTGGTCCGGCGCGGATTCAGCGTGTCGACGGTCAAGCACACCCATCACAGCGTCGACGTGGACAAGCCGGGCAAGGACAGCTACCGGCACCGGCACGCCGGCGCGACCGAGGTCGTTCTCCTTTCTTCCAGCGGCTGGGCGGTAATGCATCCGCTTCGCGGCGCGCCGGAGCCGACGACCGAGGAACTGATGTCGCGGCTGACGCCGGTCGACCTGCTGCTCGTCGAGGGTTTCAAGAAGCATCCCCACGACAAGCTCGAGGTTCACCGCCCGGCACTCGGCAAGCCGCTGTTGTGCCCCGACGACCCGAGCATCGTCGCCGTCGCCAGCGACACCCCGCTGGACCGGCCCGAGATCACCGTCCTCGACCTCAACGACGTCGGGGCGGTCACCGATTTCATCGTCGCCCATTGCCGTTTGACGGCGCGCTAAGGGGCCCCCGGCCCTTTGCGTTGCATGACCCCGCGCGCCGGGTTGTAGCCGTAGATGGCGAGCGCCAGGAACAACGCCAGGGCAACCAGAACGATCAGCAGCGCCGTGCCGTTGAATTCCATGTAGAGCGAGAACCGGATCAACTCGACCGCGTGGGTGAACGGATTGGCCCCGCAGATATCGGCGAGAATCTTGCTGGACTCGCGCATTTTCCACAGCGGATACAGCGCCGAGGACAGGAAGAACATCGGGAAGATGACGAAGTTCATGATCCCGGCGAAGTTTTCCAACTGCCTGATCGCCGACGAAAGCAGGAGACCGATCGCCCCGAGCATCAGGCCGGAGACGACGAGCGCGGGCAGCACCGTGAGATAGCCGAGACCCGGCATCTCGATCCCGAAGGCAAGGGCGATCGCAAGGAACGCATACACCTGCAGGATCGAAACCAGCGTGCCCGCGAACAGCGTGCAGGTCAGCAAGTACCAGCGCGGCAGCGGGCTCACCAGCAGGGTGCGCATGCTCCCCATCTCGCGGTCGTAGACCATCGACAGCGAGGACTGCATGCCGTTGAACAGCTGGATCATGCCGATCAGTCCCGGCACGATATAGACTTCGTAGGTGATGTAGGTCTGGTACGGCGGAATGATCGAAATGCCGAGCGCCGCCCGGAACCCCGCCGCGAACACGATCAGCCAGAGCAGCGGCCTGACCAGCGCGGCGATGAACCTTTCGCGCTGCTTGAGGAAGCGGAGCGCCTCACGCGACGCGATGCCCGAAAAACAGCGGAGATAGTGCGAGAGGCTCACGCGGCCTCCTTGGTGGTCAGGCGATTGAAGGCCTCGCCGAGGTCGCCGGCGCCGGTCGCCGCGAGCACCTCGGCCCGGCTGCCGTCGGCCCGGACACGGCCCCGGTGAAGGACGACGACGGCGTCGGTTTCCTCGACCTCGTCGATCAGATGGGTCGCCCACAGCACCGCGACGCCGTCCTCGCGGGCCAGCCGGTGGACGTGGGCGACGATCGCCTGGCGGCTGGGGACGTCCAGTCCCACGGTCGGCTCGTCGAGCAGCAAAAGCGGCGGACGATGCAGGAGCGCCCGGGCGATCTCCACCCTTCTGCGATGGCCGCCGTTCAGCTTACGGACCGTCTCCCCCACGCGGTCCGACATATCCAGTCGCCCGAGCTCGATGCGGATACGCTCAAGCGCCAAGTGACGGTCGAGCCCGTGCAGCGCGGCATGGTAGAGCAGGTTCTGGCGGACCGTGAGGTCGAGATCGAGGGTCGGTTGCTGGAACACC
>JAUXFS010000351.1 GCA_030622775.1 Rhodospirillales bacterium
ACTGGCGTGGACGAGCACCTCGCCGTCGCCGACCTGGAACGGCTCGCCGAGGGCCGCCAGAATATCGGGGACCAGCGCCGCCGCGTGATAGCGGTCGCCGCCCTCGGTGATCACTACGGCGGACTCGTCGCTGGCCAGCCGCGCCAGGGTATCGCTGGGGCCGATGAAGCGCGATAAACGCCGGGCCACCTGGCGCAGGACCTCGTCGCCGCCGTCGGGGCCAAGGCCTTCGTTGACGAACTTGAAGTTGTCGAGATCGATGAACATCAGCGTCAGCGACCAGCCATCGCGGCGGGCTCGCGCCAGCGCCCGGGGAAGACGGTCGAAGAACAGCGTCCGGTTGGGCAGATCGGTGAGCAGGTCGTGGTTGGCCTGATGGCGCAGCCGTTCCTCGTAGAAGCGCCGCGTGGTGAGATCCTCGCTGACCGAGACGAAATGGGTGATCTCGCCCGATGGCGCGCGGATCGGCGAAATCGACTGGGCGGCCCAGAAATGCTGGCCATCCTTCTTGCGATTGCAGATCTCGCCCCACCAGTCCCGGCCGGCTTTGATGTTGTTCCACATCGCATGGTATTCGTCGTCGGACATCTGCCCGGACTTGAGCAGGGCGGGGGTGCGCCCGATCACCTCTTCCGACGTATAGCCGGTGATCTGCACGAACTTCGGATTGACGTACTCGATGGTGCCCTCGGTGTCGGTGATAACGACCAGCGCCGGGCTCTGTTCGACCGCCTGGGACAGCTTGCGGATCGCTTCGTCCGCCTGATATCGGTGGGTCATGTCGCGGGCGACCGAGAGAACGCATTGCTCGCCGTTGAACTCGACGACCCTCGCCGATACCGACCCGACGCGGATGGCGCCGTCCCGGGCCCGGAACCTGGCCTCCACGTCGCGCCGCTCTCCGCACTTCATCAGGCCGCGCAACAGGTTTCCGGCGACCGCCGGATTGTCCCACAGATGCAGATCTCGGATCGGTTTGCCGATGACCTCGTCGCGTCCGTAACCGGTCAGTTGGGTGAAGCCCTCGTTGACCTCCAGCACCACGCCGTCCTCAACCCGGGTAATGGCGATCGCGTCGGGGCTGGTGTGAAAGGCCGTCGAAAACCGGGTCTCGCTGGCGCGCAGGGTCTGTTCGACACGGTGGCGACGGATCGCCCCGCCGATGATTCCGGCCGCCGCCCTGACCGCCTCGATCTCGGCTTCGGCCCACGGGGCGCTCCCGTCGATCTTGTCGAAGCGGACGAACCCCCACCAGGCGTCGCCGGCGAAGATCGGCACGACCAGCATCAGTTGGACCCCCTCGCCGGCCAGGAACCACCGTTGTCCCTGGGGCAGGGCGTCCGCCGCAACGACGATGACCTCGCCGCCGCGCAGGCGTTTCTCCCAGTTGCTGAAGCCGAAGGCGCGGAGCGGGATATCGCGCGAACCGGCGGCGTCGGCGACATCCGAACCGTCGGAGGCGCGCCAATGGAACTGGCTGCGGGCGATTCCTTCGCCGCGGTCGGCCTGCGTAGCCTCGAAGATGTGGACGTGATCGGCGCCGGAGGCCTCGCCGAGGAGGGCGATCAGGGCCGGCATTTCCCGGCGCCAGTCGGCCGCGGCGAGGAGAACGGTCGCGGCGCGGCTGACCGCCTCGAGCACGGCGTCCCGACGGCTCAACGCCTGCGCGGCGATCTTTCGCTCGGTGGTATCCTCGGCGGTGCCGCGGAACCCCTTGAACGCTCCGGTGTCGTCGCAGAAAATCGGCAGGCCGCCGATCAGGAAATGCCGACGCTCCCCGGCGCGGGACACCATCTCGGCGGGCACGTTTCGGAACGGACACCTGCGGCCCAATTCGGCGGCGCTGCCGCCATTGGCGGGAAGGACCGCGAACTCGGTAAGCCGCCTGCCGTACAACTCGCTCGGGTGATACCCGAGGACCTCGAACACACGATCGGAAACGTAGGTGAACCTGAGATCGGCATCGACCTCCCAAACCCAGTCGGAAACCAAGCGGGTCAGGTCATGGAGGCGGCGGCGGAGTTCGGCCGCCTCGCCGGTCGGGGCGGCGCCCACGGGCGTCGCCAACGGCGGGGCGGTGTCCTTCTTCCGCCAAACCTCAAGCATGCGCGCCGGTCCCCGCCTTGAGGTCGTGGATCGCCTTCAGATAGTCGGGGTTGCGTTGCCACTTGCGCAGGACCCCGGTGGCGGCTTCCGGGGGCGTAGAGTCGTAGAGGGCGAGCACGTTGCGGGTTTCCGCGTCGACATCGGCGGCGCCTTGCGGCCGCGCCTTGCGGCTCAGGGTGAACAGGGTCGAGAACGCGTCGCGATCGATACCGGCGGCGACGCTGGCGATCGCCAGCCCCTCGCCCCCGGACTCGAACAGGAGGCGCATCACCAGGTTACGGCGGAGCCCGGTCATCCGGCTGAACATGGCGACGAACAGGTTGATCTCCCCCTGCCGCATCGCCGTGACCAGCATCTCCGGCGTGACCTTGCCGCTGTCGGCCAAGTCCTCGGCCAGCTTGACGGACCCGGTCGCTTGACCGGCGGTCGCCGCGTCGATCTGCTCGAAGGCGGTCTTCTCGAGCAGCTCGTCGATCGTCGACGGGTCGAACTCGAAGTGTTCGAGGATGAACTCGCGCAACGCCGCGGAGACCCACAGAAACATCCGCTTGGCGAGATCGGGGCCGAGTTCGCTCCGCCGCAGGATCGGCTCGCGAAAGGTGTCGTGGCGTTTCGATTCGTCGACTAGGTATTCGAGGGTGGCCTGGGAGATCCGGGCGTTCTGGTTGTGAAGCAGCCGCTCGACGACGCTTCTTTCGCCGGTCTCGACCAGGGCGCTGCTGACCGCCTCGCTGACCGAAAAGCGGTTGGCGACGGCCAACTGGTGCTCGAGGGTGCGGTGGCGGATCACCTCGACGAGGTCCTGGTCGCACAGCACCCTGCTCCGGGTCAGCACCGGACAGGCGATCTCGACCGTGTCGTTGGCGAGAAACTTGATCAGCGCCCTGGGCGCATCCTCGGCATCGGCGAGCCGTTCGCTCAACGTCTTGCGCACCGACATCTCGACGTCGACGATCACCTTGTGGAGGATGTCGAACATCAACGACCGCTCCCGGTCGCTCAGCACGTCTCCTCCCTCGCCGAAGAAATCGGCGACGGTCGCGGCCAGGGAGGTGCGCCCTTCCGCCGTCTTGCGGCGGGCAAGCTCCATTAGCTGTTGGACGTCAATTGCGGACATGGGCCCGTCGGCCACCCCATCGAACAGGTCTGCAAACTCGTGACAAACGACCCCTGGAGGGCCGAATACAACTACAATAGGCAAATTTGAACATCTACACAAGCATTACGTTCATGATACTAGATGATGTGTTTTATTTTCATAGTGCGCCGATATTTTGTATTCAGCGGAAGGGACAAGTAGGCTGGGGAAGGTAGCAGAATAAGGTTTCTACAATCTGAAGGAGAGTTTGCGAGCGATAATCCCGCGACGGTTTCGGCTGAAAATTTTGATGGTGCGCAGACTACCCCTTTTGGGGTATGTTGCCTCGGCGGCGGGAGAGCCTGTACACTGAGGAAAAAACCGTTCCCCAAGGGCGACGAAGACCCATCAACAAGGCGGAACGGGAG
>JAUXFS010000464.1 GCA_030622775.1 Rhodospirillales bacterium
CAAGGGTGACGACATCCTCAACGGTAACGAAGGCAACGACACCCTCGACGGCGGCGACGGCAACGACCTCCTCGACGGCGGTCGCGGCGACGACGACAACATCGGCGGCGGCGGCGACGACGTGATCAAGGTCCGCGACAACGAGTCGGTCAATGACGGCTTCGACGGCGGCCTCGGCTTCGACACCATCATCAACGCCGGAGTCGGCGCGGTGGTGCTGGAGAGCTTCGACTCGACCACCAACGGCATTGAGCGCTGGGACGGCCAATGGCGGGCGATCGAGGGCACCGACGGCGACAACCGGCTCGACTTCTCGCAGACGGAGCTGTTCATGGTCGATTTCGTCGGTGGCGGTGACGGCAACGACACCGTCATCGGCGCGTCCTCCGACGACGACCTCAGGGGCGGCAAGGGCAACGACGAGATCGCCGGAAACGGCGGCGACGACTCGCTGGAAGGCGGCAACGGCGACGACACGCTGCTTGGCGGCGACGGTGCCGACACCCTCGAGGGCCTGCGCGGCGACGACACGGTGACCGGCGGCGACGGGGCGGACCGGTTCGTTCTCCGGGGCAATTTCGGCAATGACCTGTTCACCGACTTCGACCTGGGCGAGGGCGACCTGATCAGCAACGAGAACTTCAACCGCGTGGTCGAAGACGTGAACTTCATCGGCGGCACCGGTTTTGAGGTCGACTTTACCAGCACAGCCGACGTCCTGACCGTATTCTCGTTGATCCCCGATCCGGAGCTGATGTCCTATCTGGAGAACAACTTCGACTTTGTCTGATGCCAGCGCAGGTTGGTACAAGCTTCAGGGGAACAGGGGGGGCCAAAAAGGGAAGCGAGAGAGGCGAAACGGTCATGAGCACGGAAGAAGCGGTTGCGGGCGGGAACGAATTCGTCGATTTCTGGAACGAGATCCTGGTTCCCAAGTTCACCAAGTACCGCCACATCCTGGTCGGCGGCCTGACCCACCACAGCGCGAAAATCTTTCCGTCGTTGAACGTTGGCGAGGGCGACAGGGTCGCCGATGTCGGGTGTGGTTTCGGCGACACCGCGATCCAGTTCGGCCGGCGTGTCGGGCCGTCCGGCTCGGTGTTGGGCATCGATTGCTGCGAGGGGTTCCTCAAGTTCGGCCGCGAGGACGCCGCGGCGGCCGGGGTCGGGAACGTGACCTTCGTCGAGGGTGACGTCCAGAGCTATCCGTTCGAACCGGTCCACGACTTTTGCTTCTCGCGGTTCGGCACCCAGTTCTTCGAGAACCCGGTTGCCGGACTCAAGAGCATGCGGACCTCGCTCCGGCCCGGCGGCGTGATGACGATGATCGTCTGGCGGACCATCGACGACAATCCCTGGCTTGGATTGCCAAAGCAGGTCGTCCTCCGGTTTTTGCCGCCGCCGGGCGACGACGCCAGGACCTGTGGTCCGGGCCCGTTTTCCATGGCCGACCGGGACATGGTCACCAGGCAGCTCGAAATCTCCGGCTACACCGACATCGAATTCGAGCGTGTGGACGCGCCGCTGATGGTCGGGAGAACCCCGGAGGACGCGGTCGGCTTCCAGATCGCCCTCGGTCCGGCGGGCGAAGTCTACCGCGAGGCCGGCGACGAAGCCGAGCGCCGCCACGACGACATCAAGGCGGCGCTGACCGCCGAACTGAGCAAGCACGAGACGCCCGAAGGCATCGTCATGGCCTCGAGCTCATGGAAGATCAGCGCCCGCAATCCGGGTTAGCGCGATACCGGGTGGGAAGGCGCCCGCGGCGCCATCCACTTTCCGCCAACTCCGGTGGGTCGCCCGACCGCTTCCGCAGATGTTTCTGCCGGTGAACACGGACCTGAGACACGTTCTTCAAGGACTGGCGGAAAAGGGAGCAGACCTGCTTCAGAGATGTGCGCGTCCAGTCATGTGGCCACGAAGCAACAGCCATCTTTTCGCATTCACAGTTCGGTCAGCTCATGGGTGGTACGAGTGGGCACAAGCGCTCTGCAGTAAGCCCAACAACTCGACAGCGAATGCGTCCTCGGCGAAATCATGCGTTCTGAGGTAGCTGGCCTGCACCCGATAGGCCTCGCCCTCCAGCCAGCCAACACACGGTGCGCGCGCCCGCGCGGCGCTGTCGAATTGATGGGTGTGGACGAGTTCGTGCACCAGGTAGCTGCGGTCGAGCGGCGTGGTGAGGACAACGTCGGGGCTGAGCAATATCTCCGCGCGGGCTGGCAAATATGCGGCAACCGGTTCCTCGCCGTGAGCCGAGGCCTTGCGCGCAAGGACCGCCCCGAGCACCGCGTCATCTGTCACACTCACGCGTGGACAATTGCGCAGGGGCGGATAGCCGGTCTCTTCCGCAACGAAGGCGACAAGATCCGCCAGCGGTGCACAGTCGGTCGCGCCGCCGTATGAGTCCCCGCTAGCCGGTTCCGGTCGAGTGACCGTAAGCGGCGCCGCCAGCACCGCAACGAATAGGACGAAGTTCATCACTTTCATGCCAAGCACTCCCGCTTCGTTCGGTCCTGGGTCTATTCTCGATCCGCTATCCCAGGCCACTATCCCAGGCCACTATCCCAGGGTCGTCGTTACCGGCGCGTCATGCGCGGTGTTACGTCGGCGATGGTCGGCGTTATTTTTGCGTTACAAATCGCGCGGGAGGCACCACCGCCGGGAGAAAAGTGCTAGAGTCAGGGTGAGGGTGATCTGGCATGCGATGACAAGGGTATGACGCAGCTCAGACTGAACCTGCTGGGCCGTTTCGAGGCTTGCTACGGCACATCGAGCGAGTCGCTCGCCTTTCCACGGAAGAAAGCGGCGGCGTTGCTGGCCGTTCTTGCCACGCCGATAGGGCGCAGGAGATCGCGCGAGGACATCGCTGACCTGCTCTGGGGGCACATTGGAGAGGCGTCGGCGCGAAACAGTTTGCGCCACACCCTGTTCGTGATCCGTCGCATGCTGCC
>JAUXFS010000372.1 GCA_030622775.1 Rhodospirillales bacterium
CGGACGTCCGCCAGCGCAGCCTGACCCGATATCTCGTCAATCGCCGCGCCCACGCAGCTGCCACCGGGCGGGCTCTCGCCATTCCCGAGCACGAGGCTTTCGAGGGCAAGGGCGAGGGCTCGGGCGCCGCCGATCCCGCCGATCCTCATCTACAGGAACGGTTCGTGGCGACCATCCGGCGGTTCGGCGACGTCCATGACGTGGTCGTGATCGACACGCCGGGCAACGACACGCCGCTGACCCGGGTGGTGCATTCCCATGCCGATACCCTGATCACCCCGGTCAACGACAGTTTTGTCGATCTCGACGTTCTGGCGAACGTGGAGGGGCCGGGCGGTGCGGGGATCGAAAAACTCAAGGTGATCGGACCCAGCCACTACGCGGAAATGGTGTGGAACGCCAGGAAGCAGCGGGCGGCCCGGGACGGCGGATCGGTCGACTGGATCGTCATGCGCAACCGTCTGAGCAGCCTGGACGCGCACAACAAGCGGCGGGTGGAGCAGGTGCTCGCCGAGCTTTCCCGCCGCTTCGGCTTTCGCCAGCTCGCCGGGTTCGGCGAGCGGGTCGTGTATCGGGAACTTTTTCCGAATGGGCTGACGCTGATGGACCTGGGGGAGACCGCCGGCGGCGATCCGTTGACCCTCTCGCATGTGGCCGCCCGCCAGGAAGTCCGCGCCCTGGTCGAGGCCCTGCGGTTGCAACCCTTGACCCGCACCGTCGCGGTCGCACAGAGTGGATAACGCTCCCGGAACGCCTATTTGAGGGGAAACCGGGTCACTTCCGGCAGACGGACACCAAAAGCAGCCAAGATGGTCGACGACGGCAAGGTTCCCACCAAGAAGAAGCGGTCGACGGGCGATGTCGATGGCTTCCTCGAGAAATTGGCGAGAACGCCCAACGTCAACGCGGCGGGCGGGCGCGGACGCCTGATCTTCGCCCTCGACGCCACCGCCAGCCGACAGCCGATGTGGGATCAGGCGGCGCAGATCCAGGGCGAGATGTTCGTCCAGACGGCGGCCCTCGGCGGGCTGGAGATCCAGCTCTGCTGTTACCGGGGCTTCGGCGAATTCAAGGTAAGCCCGTGGCTGACCCGCTCCGCGGATCTGCTGCGGATGATGACATCGGTATTCTGTCGTGCCGGCCAGACCCAGATCCGCAAGGTTCTGCGCCATGCCATCAACGAAACGAAGGCACGCCGGGTCGCCGCCCTGGTCTTCGTCGGCGACTGCGTCGAAGAGGATATCGACAAGCTCGGAGCCTTGGCCGGCGAACTCGGCGTTCTCGGCGTGCCGGCGTTCATGTTCCACGAGGGAAACGACCCTCTCGCCGGTTTCGCCTTCAAGCAGATCGCCCATCTGACCAACGGCGCCTATTGCCGCTTCGATTCCGGCGCCGCCGGCACCCTCAAGGACCTGCTCAGCGCGGTCGCGGTATTCGCCGCCGGCGGCCGGCGGGCGCTGGAGGATCTGGCCGGACGCCGCGGCGGCGAGATCCGGCAAATCGCCCACCAGGTCAAGAGGCGCTGAGCCGTTGCTGCCCGCTTTCCTTCTGGGAATCGCAATTCTTTTCGGGACGGTGCTGATCATCCGTTGGTTCGTCTCGGCCGATCCGAAAACGCTGGTCAAGGTCTTGAAATGGGGCGGCCTCGGCGCCGTCGCCGCGGTGGTCGTGTTCCTCGCCGTAACCGGCCGGCTCGGCTGGGCGCTGGGCATGGCGGTGGTTGGGCTGCCCTGGGCGCTGCGGATTGTGCGAACCGCGCGGACCGCGAGGAGCTTTGCCCGCATGGCGGCCGGCCCGACCGGCCGGACGTCGGATGTGGAAACCCGCTTCCTGCGCATGTCTCTCGATCACGATTCCGGAGAACTCGATGGAGAGATCGTCGAGGGACCGTTCGCCGGTCGGCGGCTCGGGGAATTGACCCGGGCCGAACTGATGGCCTTCTTCAGGCTGTGCCGGGACAAGGATCGCCAATCGGCGCAGATCCTGGAGGCCTATCTCGATCGCGTGCATCCTGATTGGCGCGATATGGAGGCGGAAGACGCGGGGTGGGGCGACGGCGGCGGGCGGGAAAGTGGTGGCGGAGGGGGCGCGATGACCCGCGAGGAAGCGTACAGGGTGCTCGATCTCGAGCCGGGAGCGAGCGAAGCCGAAATAAAATCGGCCTATCACCGATTAATCTCCGGCTTGCACCCCGACAAAGGGGGCTCTACTTTCCTCGCCGCCAAGGTGAACCAAGCCAAGGAAATTTTGCTGGGCCGTTGACCGGACTTGCCGCCGGATGGTTGCTTGCATCCCCGGTGGCCCGGAGGGGATTTCGCTCGGTGCGGAGGGTGGTGGCCGGCGGCGAAAAAGAGGAATTCATAATACTTTTGCGGGCATAATATCGCGCCTCTAGAGCATATTAGTTGCAGGCGGGGCGTCACTATGTCAGAAAAGGTTTCGCCCGGCGGCGAATTGCTTGCCGGGCGCAATTGTCACCACGAGGAAACACCATGCCCAAACCCGTGCGTAAAGCCGTCTTTCCGGTGGCGGGCCTCGCGACCCGTTTCCTGCCGGCGACGAAGGCGATGCCCAAGGAAATGCTGCCGATCGTCGACAAGCCGTTGATCCAGTATGCGCTCGAGGAAGCGCGGGAAGCGGGAATAGAGGAGTTCATATTCGTCACCGGGCGCGCCAAGAGCGCGATCGAGGACCACTTCGATCACAGCGTCGAACTGGAGCAGGTCCTGCGCGAGCGCGGCAAGCTCGATGCCTTGCGTTCGGTGAGCGACTGGATGCCGGCTCCCGGCCATATCTCGTTTACCCGCCAGCAGAAGCCGCAAGGCCTCGGCCATGCGGTCTGGTGCGCCCGCAACTTTATCGGCGACGAGCCGTTCGCGGTCCTGTTGGCCGACGATCTGATCCTTTCCAACAAGGGCTGTCTCAGCCAGATGATCGAAGCCCATAAAAAGGTGGGCGGCAATCTGGTTGCCGTCGAGGAAGTGCCGCTGGAAAAAACCGACCAATACGGGATCCTCGAGATCGCCGAAGAGGAAGGCCGCCTCGTCGGCGCCAAGGGAGTGGTCGAGAAGCCGGCGCCGGCCGACGCCCCGTCGACCCTCGGCATCATCGGCCGCTACATTCTCGAACCCCTCGTGCTCACCATTCTCGCGCACCAGGACAAGGGCGCCGGGAACGAGATTCAACTGACCGACGCCATGGCCAAGTGCATCGGCATCGTGCCCTTCCACGGATACCGGTTCGAGGGGCGGCGTTTCGACTGCGGCAGCAAGCTCGGGTTTCTGGAGGCCAACGTCGCCTATGCCCTGGAACGGGAAGACATGAAGAACGACGTCCAGGAAATGTTGAAAAAAATTCTGTAGAGCGATCCGCGTCTGTTTCGTGGGAACTTCTTTGGGTTGCGAGTGAGGTGAGTCCATGCACGTTGCGATGATCGGTGCCGAAGTCGGATCGTAGCCATGTCGTTC
>JAUXFS010000257.1 GCA_030622775.1 Rhodospirillales bacterium
AGCAACGGGATGTCTTGGGCTTTCCATCCCCCAACGCTATCACTGGTGTCGACGTGTGTGAAGGGGATACCCAGTTTGAGCATTTGTTGCATGTCGTCTCCCACGGACACATCGTTCAGGATCAACGCAGGTTGGTATCAGTAGCCTGTTGTTCAGCGCAAGGGGAGGTCCGGCTTGGCATTTCGTGAGAATAGTTTGGCCACCGGTTCGTTGTTGTCCTGATCCACCGTGGTGGCGGATTCGCCGCCCAGGAGAATTTCGGGGGGGCATTTCTCGGGAAGTGCCTACCCAAGAGAACCAGGGATCATTCGCTGCGCACTTGCCGCCGGCGAAAGTCTCGGAGCCCCGACCGAGTCGCGCGGCTTCCTCGGGGCTGTGGGGTGATCTTTATTTGTTTAGTCTATATGCAATATATTCAATAGATTGAATGATGATATAAATGCCATGGATGAAGTTAAGATTTCGGTGAGATGGCCGGGCCATCGGGGCCATACCCGATCGGATGGGCTGGCGCCGGATCGCGACGAACGGTTTCAGCCGGTCCGGGCCGTTGATGTCCGAACGGGCATCGCCTAAAGTCTCGCCCGCCTGCACTCCGGAACCCCGAAAAGGTGAAGACCCAATGCGACTGTCCGGCTACTTCCTGCCGACCCTGAAAGAAACGCCGTCCGACGCGCAGATCGCGTCGCATCGGTTGATGCTGCGCGCCGGAATGATCCGGCAGTCCAGCGCCGGAATCTATTCGTGGCTGCCGCTGGGTTTCCGGGTGTTGAAGAGGATCGAGCAGATCGTCCGTGAGGAGCAAAACGCCATCGGCTGCCACGAGATGCTGATGCCGACCATTCAACCGGCGGATCTGTGGCGGGAAAGCGGCCGCTACGATGCCTACGGCCCCGAGATGCTGCGGATATCCGACCGCCACCAGCGCGACATGCTGTACGGTCCGACCAACGAGGAGCAGATTACCGAGATCTTCCGGAGCGCCGTCAGAAGCTATCGCCATCTGCCGAAGCTTCTCTACCACATTCAGTGGAAGTTCCGCGACGAGGTCCGCCCGCGATTCGGGGTCATGCGGGGCCGTGAGTTCCTGATGAAGGACGCATATTCGTTCGACGCAGACAAGGCGAGCGCGCGGCGGTCCTACAACAAAATGTTCGTCAGTTATCTTCGGACCTTCGAGCGTTTGGGCCTGAAAGCCATTCCGATGCGGGCGGAGAGCGGTCCGATCGGCGGCGACATGAGCCACGAGTTTCTGATCCTCGCCGATACCGGGGAAAGCGAGATCGCCTACCATCGCGATTTTCTCGATATGAGCCTGGCGGAGAGGCAAATCGATTTCGAAGGCGACCTGCAGCCGATCGTCGATGATTTCACCGCCCAGTACGCGGCGACGGACGTCGAGCGCGACCCCGAAGCGGAAAAGGCGCTCGGCGACGCCTTGATCACCGGACGGGGGATCGAGGTCGGTCACATTTTTTTCTTCGGCACCAAATACTCCAAATCGATGGACGCGGGTGTCTCCGGCCCCGACGGCGACGAGGTCTTCGTCGAGATGGGATCCTATGGCATCGGTGTCTCCAGGCTGGTCGGCGCGATCATCGAAGCCTGCCACGACGAAGCCGGGATCGTCTGGCCGGAGAGCGTGGCGCCGTTCAAGGTCGGCCTGATCAATCTCAAAGTCGACGATCCGGACTGTTCCGCCGCTTGCGAACAGCTATACGGTTCGCTCGGAAGCAACGGCGTCGATGTCCTGTACGACGATCGTAGCGAGCGCCCCGGGGTCAAGTTCGCCGACATGGATCTGATCGGATTGCCGTGGCAGGTCGTCGTCGGGCCAAGAGGTCTCAAGGCCGGCGTGGTGGAACTGAAGAGCCGCAAGACCGGCGAGAAGCAGGAAGTCGGGCTGGAATCAGTCCTGTCCATGCTTTCAACGTAGGAGACGACGGGCGTGTTCACTGCCTTCGAGTGGATGATGGCGATGCGCTACCTCAGGGCGCGCCGGCAGGAAGGGTTCATCTCGGTCATTGCCTGGTTCTCGCTTCTCGGGATCGCTCTCGGCGTGGCGACCCTGATCATCGTCATGGCCGTAATGAACGGCTTTCGTCAGGAACTGCTGTCTCGAATCCTCGGCCTCAACGGCCACCTCAGCATTTACGGGCCACCAGCGGGTCTCACCCAATTCGACGGGTTGGTGAAGACCCTCGCCGATGTGGCGGGGGTGGTTCTGGTCGACCCGATGATCGAAGGACAGGCGATGGTGACGGCCAACGGCGTTGCGCGCGGCGCCGTTGTCCGCGGCCTTCGCCCCGCCGATATCCGTCGGCGAACGATCCTGACCGAGAACATCACGTCCGGTTCCCTCGATGATTTCAAGGGCGAGAATGCGGTGCTGATCGGTTCTCGGTTGGCCGAACGCCTGGGGCTCGCCATCGGCGACAAAATCACCGTGATCTCGCCCAAGGGCAATATCACTGCCTTCGGAACGGTCCCTCGCGTCCGCAGCTACCCGGTTGTCGCCACTTTCAACATCGGGATGTTCGAGTACGATTCGGGATTCGTCTTCATGCCCCTCGAAGCGGCTCAGATCTATTTCCGCCTTCCCAATTCGGTGACGACTCTGGAGATCTTCGTCGAAGATCCGGACGACGCGCCGAGCATGGTCAGAGATATTCGCGCCGCCGCCGGGGATGTCGGTCGTATTCACGATTGGCAGCGGGCCAATGCAAGTTTCTTCAACGCCATCCAGGTCGAACGGAACGTGATGTTCCTGATTCTGACCCTGATCATCGTGGTGGCGGCCTTCAACATCGTTTCGAGCATGATCATGTTGGTCAAGGACAAGGGACGCGACATCGCGATCCTGCGCACCATGGGGGCGACGCGTGGCATGATCATGCGCATCTTCTTCCTGTCCGGCGTCAGCATCGGCGTCATCGGAACGTTCTGTGGCGTCATCCTGGGGCTGGCCTTCTCCACCAACATCGAAACGATCCGCCAGTGGATTCAGGCGCTTACCGGTACGGAACTGTTCGCCGCCGAGATCTATTTTCTGTCCCGACTTCCCGCCGTGGTGGATGAGGTGGAGGTCGTCGCCATTGTGGTGATGGCGCTGGCGCTGACGTTTCTGGCGACGATCTATCCGTCCTGGCGGGCGGCGCGCATCGAGCCGGCGGAGGCGCTGCGCTATGAGTGAGCTTGTGTTCCGGCTCGCCGACGTCGTCAGAACCTATCGACAAGGACGAAAGAAGCTCGAGGTTTTGCGGGGCGTCGGGTTGGAGGTGCGTGAAGGCGAGACCGTCGCGCTCGTCGGCCCGTCCGGCGCCGGCAAATCAACCTTGTTGCACGTCGCCGGTCTGTTGGAGAAGCCCGATGCCGGGGAGGTGTTCGTGTCGGGAGAGGCGTGCGGAAACCTTGGCGACGACGCCCGCAGTCACCTCCGCCGGCACAACATCGGTTTCGTATACCAGTACCACCATCTGCTGCCCGAATTCTCGGCCCTGGAGAATATCGTCATTCCGCAGATCATCGGCGGTTCCAACAAGCAGGAGGCGCGGCAACGGGCGGGTGAATTGTTGGACGACCTGGGTTTGAGCGAGCGCGCGGATCACCGCCCCGGTCAACTGTCGGGAGGCGAGCAACAGCGGGTCGCCATTGCCCGGGCGCTCGCCAACGCGCCGAAGATCGTGCTTGCGGACGAGCCCACCGGCAACCTTGACCCGCACACCGCGGAAGACGTGTTTGCGTTGCTGTTGGCGTTGGCTCGGAGCGCCGGGCTTGCCGCCATCGTCGCCACTCACAATCCGAGCCTGGCGGCGCGGATGGATCGAATCGTCAGGCTCGAGGAAGGCGTCCTGGTGCCGAATTGATGGTGGGTCCGGCAGCTGGCCGGTCGACGACCTGTGGAAAAAGGCGTTTTTCTGGGGACAACTCTCACCGGCCACGTCCTCTCCAGTGACTCGCCGGCCGGGCTGTGAAATCCTGTCGCCATGTCCCACGCCGAATTCATTCATCTTCGCGTCCACACCGCGTACTCCCTTTCCGAAGGAGCGATCCGCAGCAAGGAACTGATCGGACTGTGTCGGCAGCACCGGATGCCGGCCGTGGCGATTACCGACACCAACAATCTGTTCGGCGGAATGGAGTTCTCGACGACCCTTGCCCAGGCGGGTGTCCAGCCGATTGTCGGCTGCCAAGTGAGCGTGTCCCGCGAAAGCGAGACCAACCCGCGCGGCATGACCCGGAGGATGCCGAGCCACGGTGTGGACGCCATCGTGATCCTGGCGCAGAACGCCGGGGGTGACGCCAACCTGCTCGAGCTGCTTGC
>JAUXFS010000264.1 GCA_030622775.1 Rhodospirillales bacterium
CACCCGCTGTCTTCTCACCGCCGCCGGCGCCCAGTTTGTCACCCCCCTTTCGTTGGCGGCGCTTAGCGAGGACAAGGTTTACACCGAACTGTTTTCGCTGACCGACGAGAGCGAGATGGGGCACATCCGCCTGTCGCGAGAGGCCGACGTTGTCGTTGTGGCGCCGGCCACCGCCAACATCCTGGCGAGAATGGCGGCGGGGATCGCCGACGACCTTGCGACCACGGCATTGCTGGCCACCGACAAGCCGATCATCGTCGCCCCGGCGATGAATGTCCGGATGTGGGAACACCCGGCCACACGGGCCAATCTGAAAACCCTGGCGGAACGCCACGTGCGCGCCGTCGGCCCCGGCGAAGGGGACATGGCCTGCGGCGAGTGGGGCATGGGCAGGATGGCCGAACCGGAACAGATCGTCGAAGCCATCGAGGCGCTGTTCCGTTGCGGAACCCGGTTGAGCGGGCGACGGGCGCTGGTGACCAGCGGCCCGACCCACGAGCCGATCGACCCGGTTCGCTATATCTCGAACCGCTCCTCGGGCAAGCAGGGACACGCCATCGCCGATGCGCTGTCGCGGCTCGGCGCGGCGACGACGTTGGTTTCCGGCCCGACGGATCATCCGGACCCACCGGGCGTCGACGTGGTGCGGGTGGAGACCGCGAACGAGATGCTGGCGGCCTGCGAGCGGGCGCTGCCGGTGGACGTGGCGGTGTGCGCGGCCGCCGTCTCCGACTGGCGCATGGTCCAGCCGGCGGTCCACAAGATGAAGAAGCGGGCCGACGCTGCGGTCCCGACCCTCGAACTCACGGAAAACCCGGACATCCTCGCCACCTTGAGCCGCTCGGGCAATCACCGTCCGCGGCTGGTCGTCGGCTTTGCCGCCGAAACCGACCGCGTCCGGGCAAACGCCGAGGAGAAGCTCCGGCGCAAGGGCTGCGACTGGATTCTGGCTAACGACGTTTCCCCCGGCACCGGCACCTTCGGGGGCGACGACAACGTAATCCATCTGATCTCCGGCAACGGTGTCGAGGACTGGCCGTCGATGACCAAACGGGCGGTCGCCGAACGTCTCGCCGAACGCATCGCCGAGTTCCTGGAGACGCGACCGTGAGCGTCCTGGCCGTTCCGGTTCGGAGGTTTCCCCACGGCTCCGACCTGCCGCTGCCGGCTTACGCCACGGCGTCGAGCGCCGGGATCGACCTGCTGGCGGCGGTCGCGGCGACGGTGGTGCTGGAGCCGGCGGCGCGGGCGACGATCCCGACGGGTATCGCGATCGCCCTGCCCGGGGGCCACGAGGCCCAGGTCCGGCCGCGATCGGGCCTGGCCGCCAAGCACGGGGTGACCGTGCTCAACAGCCCCGGCACCATCGACGCCGACTACCGCGGCGAGATCGCCGTAATCCTGGTCAACCTGGGGGACGCTCCGTTCCGGATCGAGCGCGGAATGCGTATCGCCCAGATGGTCGTGGCGCCGGTGGACACCATCAACTGGCAAGAAGTGGAGAGCCTGCCCGATACCGCGCGCGCCGCCGGCGGCTTCGGATCCACGGGAACATCCGGGATCGAGACCAGGCTCCAGGGAGGCTGATGACGAGATGCTACGCCTGTCACGAAAGACGTTGTTCGCCATCGAGGCGGTGCTCGACATCGCCTACCATTCCAGCACCGACCCGGTGCAGAGCCGCGAGATAACCCGCCGCCAGGGCATTCCCCGCCGTTACCTCGAGCAAGCCCTGCAGACCCTGGTGCGCCATGGCGTGCTCGTCGGCGTCCGCGGCCCGAAGGGAGGCTATCGGCTGGCCCGGGAGCGGCGGCGAATCACCGTCGGCGAGGTCGTCCGGGTGGTCAGGAACGTGGAGACCTCCGAGGATCCCCTTGACGACGCCTGCGGCTCGCCGCTCGGCCAGAAAGTGGTCCGCCCGTTGTGGGGCGAACTCCAGAACGACGTCATGGTGCGTCTCGACGCGGTCACCATCGACGACCTGTGCACCCGCGCCAACCGCGTCGGAATCGCCAGCGAGGGACGCACCCACCTGGATTTTTCCATTTGACCGTTTGCGGGGTCGGCGCGCACGACGCATAGTGGCCGCACCCCGCGTTCACCCGGTGACCATCGCCGATGACCATCGCCCAACGGGGCCTATCCATTCTCAGGGGTTTTGCCGACATGAACAGCCAGCACCTCGCCGCCGCAGCGGAAAATCCGAGCCACGACCGCATCTACGACAGCATCGTCGACACCATCGGCAACACGCCGCTGATCCGCATGAGGAAGCTGGCGGCGGACACCCGGTGCGGAGCCGACCTGCTCGGCAAGTGCGAGTTCTTCAACCCGCTGGGCTCGGTCAAGGACCGCATCGGCATCGCGATGATTCGCGCCGCCGAGCTCGACGGCCGCGTCGGCCCCGGCGCGGTGCTGGTCGAGCCGACATCGGGCAACACCGGGATCGCGCTGGCGTTCATTTGCGCCGCCCGCGGCTACCGGCTGATCCTGACCATGCCGGAGAGCATGTCGGTGGAACGGCGCAAGATGCTGGCGCTGCTCGGCGCCGAGATCGTGCTGACGCCGGCGACCAAGGGCATGCCCGGGGCGGTCGGCCGCGCCGAGGAGATCGTCGCCAAGACGCCCGGCGCGATCATGCTGCAGCAGTTCTCCAACCCGGCCAACCCGGAGATCCATCGGCAGACCACCGCCGAGGAGATCTGGCGCGACACCGACGGCAGGGTCGACGTGGTGATCAGCGGCGTCGGCACCGGCGGCACGATCACCGGCGTTGCCGAGGTGCTCAAGCCGCGCCGGCCGAGCCTCCGGATGATCGCGGTCGAGCCCGAGGACAGCCCGGTGCTGTCGGGCGGCATCCCCGGGCCGCACAAGATCCAGGGCATCGGCGCCGGCTTCGTACCGGCGGTGCTCGACGTCGACCAGGTCGACGAGGTGATCAAGATCGGCAACGAGACGGCATTCGCGATGTCTCGCAAGGCGGCGCGCCTGGAGGGGTTCGCGGTCGGCATCTCGTCGGGGGCGGCGCTGGCGGCGGCGGTGGAGGTCGGCCGCCGGCCGGAGATGGAGGGCAAGATGGTGGTGGTGATCCTGCCGTCGTTCGCCGAGCGCTACCTGTCGACCGCGCTGTTCGAGGGGATCGGGCTGGAGTGAGCGACGCCCGCGCCGAGACCGCCGCCGCCCCGGGCACGACCTTCACCGACGACCAGGTTCATCGCTACGCCCGCCACATCCTGCTCGGCGAGGTCGGCGGCACCGGACAGGCGCGGCTGCTCGGCTCGCGGGTGCTGGTGATCGGCGCCGGCGGCCTCGGCTCGCCGATATCGATGTATCTGGCCGCCGCCGGGGTCGGCACCATCGGCATCGTCGACGACGACGTGGTCGACCTCTCGAACCTGCAGCGCCAGATCGTCCACGCCACCGCCAGCGTCGGCATGCCCAAGGTCGACAGCGCCCGGGCCACCCTCGCCGCGATCAACCCCGAGGTCACCGTGATCGCCCACCGCGAGCGGATCACCGCCGCCAACGCGCTCGGGCTGATCTCCGACTACGACGTGGTCGCCGACGGCAGCGACAACTTCCCGACCCGGTTCCTGGTCAACGACGCCTGCTTCTTCGCCCGCAAACCGTTGGTCTCGGGGGCGGTGCTGCGCTTCGACGGCCAGATATCCACCTTCAAGGCGTTCGCGCCGCCGGGGGATGCGGGTAGGAGGGCGAGGGAGAAGGCGGGGGACCGTAAGGGCGAGGACGTTGAGCCGGAGCACGGCCCCTGCTACCGCTGCCTGTTCCGCGAGCCGCCGCCGCCGGGGCAGGTCCCGTCTTGCGCCGAGGCCGGGGTGCTGGGGGCTTTCTGCGGTCTGGTCGGCTCTTTTCAGGCGACCGAGGTGCTGAAGGAACTGCTCGGCATCGGCGAAAGCCTGTCGGGGCATCTGATGGTCTGCGACGCGCTCTCCACCACCTTCCGCAAGATCAAGGTCCGCCGCGACCCCGGCTGCCCGCTGTGCGGCGACACGCCGTCGATCACCGACCTCTCGATCCATGACGCCTGAAGACTTCAATTCCGATGGAGCGCGGCCCGACCGGCTGTCGCTGATCGTCTACTCGGGGACGTTCGAACGGGTGCACTACGCGCTGGTGCTGGCGTCGGCGGCGGCGGCGGTGGGCATCCCGGCGACCCTGTTCTTCACCATGGAGGCCAGCCGGGCGCTGCTCGAACCCGGCGACGACGGCGCCCCCGCCTGGCGCCGGCTGCCCGCCGGCGAGGGCGAGGACGGCGAACGCGGCCATCC
>JAUXFS010000093.1 GCA_030622775.1 Rhodospirillales bacterium
CCAGGTCTTGCCGGCGTCCCGGCTGCGCATCAGACCGCGCCCAGTCGCCGCGTACAGGGTGTCCGCATCGACCGCCGAAGCGGCGAGATCGTAGGTCCGGCCCGGGAGCGGGCCCTGCAGAGCCCAGGTCCTGCCGCCGTCGCGGCTGACCTGGAGTCCGCCATGACTGCCGTAGACCACCGAGGGATCGGCCTTGCTGATGTCCATGGCATGGAAGTCGACCGGACCGTCGACGCCTTTCGACACCTGCGACCAGGTCCTGCCCCCGTCTTCGGAGCGGATGACCCCGAGGTTGCCGCCGGGAGGGGGATGACCGCTGGCGAGGAACACGTCCGCGGAGGCCGGGTCGGCGGCGAAGCCCATCAGGTCGTCGGCGGTCGTCGAGATCTTCTCGGCGGTGCCGTCGGGCGACGCCAGGTAGAGCCCGGTATGGGTCGCCAGATAAAGCCGCCCCGGATCGCCGACGCTGGCCTCGATGCCGTGGACGTGCTGGATCCGATCGAGCCGAACCGTTTCCGCCGCGACCGGCCGGGCGATCAGCCCCACCACAAAGCCCAGCACCAGCAAACCCAGCTTCGTCAGAGCCGGCTTCGTCAGAGATCGTCTTGCATTCATCGACACCATCCATTTTCACCAGTCGGTTGATCGGCTTTCACGCCGGCTGCTCCGAGACCGCGCCACCCGGGATCGCCTTGCGGGTCTCGCCTTCGAGCGGCGGGCGGAACGTCCTGAGGCGCAGGGAATTGGTCACCACGAACAGGCTCGAAACGCTCATCGCCGCCGCCGCCAGCATCGGATTGAGCAACAGCCCCAGCAGCGGGTAGAGCGCTCCGGCGGCGAGCGGGATCAACGCGACATTGTAGGCGTAGGCCCAGAAGAAGTTGATCCAGATCGTTCTAAGGGTCCGTTTCGCCAGCGCCGTGGCGTTGACGATGCCGCGCAGGTCGCCGGACATCAAGATCACGTCGCCGGCCTCGATGGCGATGTCGGTGCCGGTTCCGATGGCGATGCCGACGTCGGCCTGGGCGAGCGCCGGCGCGTCGTTGATGCCGTCGCCGGCAAACGCGACCCGCTTGCCTTCGGCCTGCAGCCGCCTGACCTCCTCGGCCTTCTGGTCGGGCAGGACCTCGGCGACGATCCGGTCGATCCCCGCCTGCCGGGCGATCGCCCGCGCCGTCCGCGCGTTGTCCCCGGTCAGCATCGCCACCTCGAGACCGAGGGCGTGCAGCGCCGCCACCGCCTCGCGGCTCCCGTCCTTGAGCGGGTCGGCAACGGCGATGACGCCGGCGAGCCGGCCGTCGATCGCGGCGTAGAGCGGCGTCTTGGCCTCTCCGGCGAGTTCGGCCGCCCGCTCGGCCGTCGTCCCGAGTTCGATACCCAGCCGCCGCATGTAGCGGTCGGCGCCAACCTGAACCGAGTGCCCTTCGACGCTCGCCTCGATACCGAAGCCGGGCTCGGCGCGGAAATCCTCGGCCGGGGGAATATCGAGACCGCGGGTCCGCGCCGCCCGGACGATCGCCTCGGCGATCGGATGCTCGCTGCGGCTTTCGGCGGCGGCGACCAGGCGCAGGGTCTCCGGCGGGAAATCGGCGGCGCCCTCCTCCTCCGCATCGACGAAGTCGGTCAGCTCGGGCCGGCCGATGGTCAGGGTGCCGGTCTTGTCGAGGACCACGGTGTCGACCCGGGCGAGCAGTTCGAGCGCGGTGCCCTTGCGGATCAGCACGCCCATCTGCGCGCCGCGGCCGGTTCCGACCATGATCGCCGTCGGCGTCGCCAGCCCCATGGCGCACGGACAGGCGATCAGCAGCACCGATACCGCGGTGACGAAGGCGAAGCTCACCGCCGGAGGAGGACCGAACGCCAACCACACCGCGAAGGTGATCGCGGCGACGGCGATGACGACGGGCACGAACACCGAGGCGATCCGGTCGGCGAGCTTCTGGATCGGCGGCTTGGCGCCCTGCGCCTCCTCGACCATGCGGATGATCCGGCTCAGCACCGTGTCGGCGCCGACCCGGGTGGCGCGCATGGTGAAGGCGCCGGTCTTGTTGATGGTGCCGCCGACCAGCTCGGCGCCGGCGGCTTTCCCGACCGGGACCGGTTCGCCGGTGATCATCGACTCGTCCACGTAGCTGTGGCCTTCGACGACCACCCCGTCCACCGCCAACCGTTCGCCCGGACGCACCGAGATTTCGTCGCCGACGACGACGGCGTCGATCGGGATCTCGATCTCCTCGCCGTCGCGAAGCACGCGGGCGGTCTTGGCCTGGAGCTGCATCAGCTTCTTGATCGCCTCGGAAGTTCGGCCCTTGGCGATCGCCTCGAGGAAACGGCCGAGCAGGATCAGGGTGACGATGACCCCGGCCGCCTCGAAGTAGCTGCCGGCGGTGCCTTGGGGAAAGATCCCGGGGGCCAGCAGCACCAGCACCGAATAGAAATAGGCGGCGCTGGCGCCCAACGCCACCAGCGTGCTCATCCCCGGATTGAGGTGGCGAAGCTCGGCCCAGGCCTGGCGGAAGAACCGCCCCCCGGCGACGAACAGCACCGGCGTCGCCATTGCCCATTCGACCGCCATCCAGCCGCGCTCGGCGAGCAGCGAAAGCATCACCGTTTCGACCCCGGGGACCATCCGCAGCATCGCGATCAGCACCAGCGGCACCGTCAGCGCGGCGGCGAACAGCAAGCTCCGGCGCAGGCCGTCGATCTCGGCCTCGCGCGCCGCCCGTTCCCGGTCCTCGGCGCCGTCGCCCTCGATCTCGCGCGGGGTATAGCCGGCGTTTTCGACCACATGAAACAGCGCCGCCGGGTCGATGCGCGCCGGGTCGAAGGTGACGCTGGCCTTTTCGGTGGTCAGGTTGACGGTCGCGGCCTCGACCCCCGGCGCCTTGTTCAGGGCGCGCTCGACCCGGGCGAGGCAGCTTGCGCAGGTCATCCCCTCGACGCGGAGGGTCAACTGTTCACTCATCACGGTGCTCCTCAGCGGTACTTGAGGACTTCCATCAGCTCTTCGACGATCCCGTCGCTGTCGCCCCGTTCGCCGGCGGTGACCACGTGATCCTTGAGGTGACTCTTGAGAACCAGGTCGCCGACCTTGTGCAGGGCGCCCTCGACCGCCTTGATCTGCTTGAGCACGTCGACGCAGTACACCTGCTCGTCCTCCAGCATGCGCAGAATGCCCTCGACGTGCCCCTTGACGGTGAGCAGCCGGCGGCGGGCGTTTCCTCCGGTGTCGGAGTCGAGACGGAGCGGACAGCCGTGGTGGGGCATGCCCCTACCCCGCTTTCGCCCGGTAGCCTTCCTCCTCGATCGCCGCGATCAGCGCCCCGACGTCGGGGCCGCCGTCGACGATCGCTTCGGCGCGCTCGCGGCTGACCTCGACCACCTGTTCGACGCCCGGAACCTTCGACAGCGCGTCGCGCACGGCGCGCACGCAGTGGTCGCAGGTCATCCCTTCCACACTCAGCTTGACGGTCATCGGCAATCCTCCCGTTACCCACCCCACCCGGGGTGGGGTTCCACCGCTAACATGGTCCTCGGGACGGCGAGAGTCAACGGCGCGACGCCTGCTCGTCCGGCGACGATCTCGATCGACCGCCGGCCATTGTTGGATTAGATTGGTGGCAGAGAACGGGCCGACAAGGCCGCCTTGGCAATGGGTCGACGATGATCGCAGCGCTTTTCCTCGGGTTTTTGGTCGGCATGCAGCACGCCATGGAGGCGGATCACGTCGCCGCCGTCTCCAGCATCGTATCCCGCGAGACGGGCGCGCGGCGGATCATCCGCCACGGCGTCGTCTGGGGGCTCGGCCATGCGGCGACGCTGATGCTGTTCGCCGGCGCCGTCGTGCTTCTCGATGGGACCATCGGCGACGGGCTGGCGGCGGCGCTGGAGTTCGCCGTCGGCGCGATGCTGGTGCTGCTCGGCGGCCACGTGATCTGGCGGCTGGTCCGCGACCGCGTCCACTTCCACGTCCACCGCCACGCCGAAGGCACCGTCCACGTCCACGCCCACAGCCACCAGGGCGAGCGCCGCCGCCACGACCCCGACGCCCACCAGCACGAGCACCCCAAGGCGTTCCCGGTCCGCACCCTGGTGGTCGGGCTGATGCACGGCATGGCCGGCTCCGCCGCGCTGTTGATCCTGACCGCGTCGGTGATGCCGTCGGCCACCCTCGGCCTGCTCTACGTCGCCGTGTTCGGGGTCGGATCGATCATCGGGATGGCGCTGCTGTCGGCGGCGATCTCGGTCCCGCTCGCCTACTCGGCGCGGTTCCTGACCCGCGGCCAGCAGACGGTGCAGGCGCTGATCGGCACCGCGGCCATCGCCCTCGGCGTCGTCACCATGGTCAACACCACCCTCCCCCTGTCGTAAACAGGGCAACCATCAGAGAGCGACCGTCATGACCGAACAGGCGCTTCCCACCCACGCCCGCTGCGTGATCGTCGGCGGCGGCATCGTCGGCTGCAGCGTCGCCTATCACCTGGTCAAGCTCGGCTGGACCGACGTGGTCGTGCTCGAACAGGGGCGGCTCAGCGGCGGCACCACCTGGCACGCCGCCGGCCTGGTCGGCCAGCTCCGCTCCCACGAGGGGATGACCCGGCTGATCCGCGCCTCGACCGAGCTCTACGCCGGTCTCGAGGCGGAGACCGGGCTCGCCACCGGCTGGAAGCAGTGCGGTTCGCTGACCGTCGCCCGCAGCGAGGATCGGATGACCCAGCTCCGCCGGACGGCGGCGACGGCACGGGCCTACGGGGTCGAGGCCGAGTTGATCACGCCGAAGGAAGCCGGCGCGCTGTGGCCGCTCATGCGCGTCGACGATCTCGAAGGCGCGGTGTGGCTGCCCGGCGACGGCAAGGCCAACCCCACCGATCTGACCCAGGCGCTGGCCCGGGGCGCGCGGCTCGGCGGGGCGAAAATTTTCGAGCAGACCCGGGTCACCGGCATCACCGTCGAGGGCGGTGCCGCCGTTGGCGTCGAGACCGTCGGCGTCGAGACCGGCGCCGGCGCCATCGCCTGCGAGGTCGTGGTCAACTGCGCCGGTCAGTGGGGGCGGCAACTGGGATGGCTCTGCGGGGTCACCGTGCCGCTGCATTCGGCCGAGCACATGTACATCGTCACCAGGCCGATCGACGGCGTCGTCCCCGACCTGCCGGTGATGCGCGACCCCGACGGCTACATCTACTTCAAGGAGGAGGTCGGCGGCCTGGTGATGGGTGGCTTCGAGCCCGACGCCAAGCCGTGGGCGACCGAGGGCGTCCCCGACGACTTCGAATTCACCCTGCTCCCCGACGACTGGGACCAGTTCGAGATCCTGATGGACAATGCCCTGGTCCGGGTGCCGGCGCTGGAAACCGCCGAGGTCCGGCTGTTCGTCAACGGCCCCGAGAGCTTCACCCCCGACAACAACTTCATCCTCGGCGAGGCGCCGGAACTGCGGAACTTCTACGTCGCCGCCGGCTTCAACTCGATGGGCATCGCCAGCGCCGGCGGCGCCGGCCGGGCGCTGGCGCGCTGGATTGTCGACGGCGCCCCCGACATGGACCTGTGGCCGGTGGACATCCGCCGTTTCGCCCGCTTCAACGCCAACCCGGCGTGGCTGCGCGACCGGGTCAAGGAGACCCTCGGGCTGCACTACGCCATGCCCTGGCCCAACCGCGAGTTGGAGACCGCCCGCCCGTTCCGCCGCTCGCCGCTGTACGACCGGCTCGCCGCCGGTGGCGCCTGCTTCGGCAGCAAGATGGGCTGGGAACGGGCCAACTGGTTCGCCCCGAAGGACGCCGCGGCGGCGACCACGTATTCGTTCGGCCGGCAGAACTGGATCGAGGCGGACGGCGCCGAGCACCGGGCAACCCGGTCCAACGTCACCGTGTTCGACCAGACCTCGTTCTCCAAGTTGCTGCTCCAGGGCCGCGACGCCGCCAAGGTGCTGAACCGGCTGTGCGCCAACGAGGTCGACGTCGCCGTCGGCCGCTCGGTCTACACCGGCATGCTCAACGACCGCGGCGGCTACGAGAGCGACCTGACGGCGATGCGCCTGGCCCCGGACAAATACCTGATCGTCACCAGCTCGGCGCAGACCACCCGCGACGCCGACTGGATCCGCCGCAACACCCCCGACGACGCCCACGCGATCCTCACCGACGTCACCAGCGCCTACGCGGTGATCGGGGTGATGGGCCCCCGGTCCCGCGCCCTGCTCTCCCGCCTCACCGGCGCCGATCTCGGCAACCGGGCGTTCCCGTTCGCCAGCCACCGCGACATCGATCTCGGCTACGCCACCGTCACCGCCAACCGGATGACCTACGTCGGCGAGCTCGGTTGGGAGCTCTACGTGCCGACCGAGTTCGCCGCCGGCGTCTACGACGACCTGCGGGCCGTCGGGGCCGACCTCGGCGTGACCGACGCCGGCTACTACGCCCTCGAGTCGCTGCGCGTCGAGAAGGGCTATCGCGCCTGGGGCCGCGAGCTGAGCCCCGACGTCAACCCCTACGAGGCCGGCCTCGGCTTCGCCGTCGCCCTCGACAAGCCGACGGGCTTCATCGGCCAGGACGCGCTGCGCCGCTTCAAACAGACCGGCGCCCTCAACCGCCGCGTCCTCCAGTTCACCCTCGACGACCCCGACCCCGTCCTGTGGGGCGGCGAACTGATCCTCCGCGACGGCCGCCCGGTCGGCGACCTCCGCTCCGCCGCCTACGGCTACACCCTCGCCGCCGCCGTCGGCCTCGCCTGGATCCAGGACACGGTCCCCATCGACGCCGCCTACGTCGCGTCGGCCACCTGGCAAATCGACATCGCCGGCACCCTCATCCCCGCCACCGCCCACCTGCGAACCCCCTACGACCCCAAATCCACCCGCGTCCGCGCCTGATACCAACGGTCATTGATAGGGACTCATTGTGATCGTGTTTCACGCATCCTCGGCAGGAGGGGCC
>JAUXFS010000102.1 GCA_030622775.1 Rhodospirillales bacterium
CCGGCTCGACGACGCCCTTCGGCGGGACCCAGCGTTTTCGCTTGCGCGAGGTGATCAGCAGCACCTCGAGGCCGTCCGTCCCGGTGCGATACGGAATCACGGCGGATTGGCGATACATCCATTCCGGGACGTTATTGTCCATCAGTCACCTGTCTTCCCCTGTCTTCCCCGAAAAAGCACCGGACGGTCCCGGCATGCATTCCGAATGTCCACCATTCGAACGACGTTGGTAAAGGGATGTTTCGAGCGAATGAGAACCCTTGGTCAGTGACCGGCGTCACTGCGTGATCGGTCGTCGGAAGTCAGCCTTGATCGAGAGTCCGTGGAGATGTCGCCCATGTGGATAAATCCGACTCCATTCGACCCCGTCTTTAACCCGCCATTAAAGCCGGAGCCGGTAGTTTGGTCGATACGGCGGGTCGCTATCGAGCCGTCGAAATCCGACCCAGACACGTAATGCCAACGCACGTTGGTATAGCCACACCCGTAGACGGATGCTCGAGGATGACTTGCAGCGGTAGTGTCACTGTTTCGCGCGGCGGTTGCCGCAAATGGCTCGGCGGCGTTTTTCGCGATCGCCAGATCCTGGTGCGGACGGCGGGGCGGATCTACGCCTTCCGGCTGGGTCGCAAGCTTCAACTCGCCCTTTGCTGTTCGGTCGTCGCCGCCGGCGCGTGGACGGCGTTCGCCAGTTCGGAATACTTCGTGCAGAAGCGCTCCCTGACGGCCAGGGATCATCAGGTTTCCCGCGCCAGGGCCGCCTACGACGACGTTCTCTCCGACCTCGCCGCGCGGCAGCGCGAGGTGGATGCCCTGGCCGGTGACGTCGCCCGCCTGACCGAAATGCAGGAGACGGGACGGGGCGCGGTGCGAATCCTGAGTGAAAGGGCGGCGCGGTTCGTTGCCGATTGGGAACAGGTCATCGCTCGAACCGGCCTCGATGCGAGAGAGCTCGTGGCCGCGGTCGCGGACGGGCCGAAGGCTTCGGGCGGACCGTTCCTGCCGGCGAGGGCGAGCGACGACGACGGCGAGCGGACGCCGCTCGAACGGGATCTGGCGCATTTCGAAGACAGGCTCGACGAACTGGCGAGCCTGCGGCACGCCATCTCGCGCTTGCCGCTGACCGTGCCTCTCGACGCCTACGCCGTCAGCAGCGGCTTCGGCCGGCGGCGCGATCCGATCAACAAGAAACTGGCGCGCCACGAGGGCATCGATCTGATCGCGCCCCTGAAGTCGCCTATCCACGCCACGGCTCCCGGGGTGGTGACCTTCGCCGGAAAGAACGGCAAATACGGCAACTTCGTCGAGATCGATCATGGCGCCGGGCTCAAGACCCGCTTCGGCCATCTCGGCAAGGTGTTGGTCAAGAAGGGCCAGAAGGTGGAGTTTCGCCACAAGATCGCGTTGCTGGGCAATACCGGGCGAAGCACCGGAGCCCACCTGCACTATGAAGTGCGGGTCAACGGAAAGCCCCGGAACCCCATGAAATTCATTGAAGCAGGTCGATATGTTTTCCAGAAACAGTGATCACAAGAACCAAGAGACGATGGGTCCCGCCAACGGCAAGAACGCGGTTCCAACGATCCTGAGCGCCGGCGCCCGTTTGGTCGGCAATCTGAGAACCGATGGCGAGGTCCATGTCGACGGCTATCACGAAGGCGAAATTCACGCCAAGTCCGTGCAGGTCAGCCGCGGCGGCGTGGTCGCCGGGGCGATTACCGCCGATACCGTTCACATCGACGGACAGGTCGAAGGCGCGATCGCCGCCCGCTCGGTCACCCTGGGGAAATCTTCGCGGGTGGCCGGCGACGTCCTCCACGAAACCCTCGCCATCGAGCCTGGCGCCCGCCTCCAGGGCCAGTGCCTGCCCCGCGACGAGGCCGATACGGACGGCGAAACCGCGCTTTCCTCGAAGCTGGGATACACTCCGGCCGCCTCACCGGTTGGTGAACTGGAAATGCCGGACGAAGAGACGGAAGCCGTCGAGCACGCCCCCGACCCGGTCGCCAGCCCGGCCTGCCCAAGCTGATCCTCGCCACGAAACCGCTGCCGCCGGATGGTCATTGCCGCGACTGCCGGCTCGCGCTATAATCTGACTAGCTGGTCAGTTTTGCGAGGAACCGTTGATGACGAGGATGTCGGCCGCCGGGAAAGCAAAGGGACTCCGGGAGGAAAGGACGCAGGCGCGGTTCAGCATCGAGCGGACGGCGATCGGCACGCTGAGGGCGTGGAAGCTGGAGGAGGCCAAGGCCAGGTTCAGTGAAGTCGTCCGCCGGGCGCGCGAGCAAGGCCCGCAACGGATCACCTACCGTGGCAAGGACGCGGTGGTGGTCATCGCCGTCGACGACCTCAAACGGCTGCTGCCGGCGGAGCGGCCGCGGCAGTCCGTCTTCGACTTCCTGCAGGAGACGGCGCTGGGCGAGATCGACGTGCGTCGCGAGCCGGACAGGGGACGGGACGTGGTCGTGTGATCGGATGGCTGCTCGACACCAATGTGATCTCGGAACTGGCGCGGCCCGGCTGCGATCCCAAGGTTGCGGCCTGGGCGCGGGCCGAGGACGAGGACCGTCTGTTCATCAGCGTCCTCACCCTCGGCGAATACGACAAAGGGATCGCCAACCTGCCCGAGGGATCTCCGGCGCGGGCGCGGATCGCCGCCGCGGTGACCAGCCTGGAAGCCCGCTTCGCCGGGCGCATCGTTGCCCTCGACGATGCCACGGTGCGGCGCTGGGGACGGATCAGCGGCGCGGTTCAACGGAAGACGGGACGGGCGCCGCCGGTGGTCGACACCCTGCTTGCCGCCTCGTCCATCGAGAACGATCTCGTCCTGGTCACCCGTAACGTCAGCGACGTCCGCGACTCCGGCGCCAAACTGTTCGACCCCTGGAACGACGACCCGGTCACTCGGACTTGACGACTTTGTCGGCCCCGTCACTATGACTTGACGACTCTGTCGTCAGGGGCGGCGACGCCCTCGGGCACGCCCTCGGCGAGCAGAAAGGTCGCTTCCGACGACGCGGTGCGAAACTCCATCACTTCACGGTATTCCGGCGAGGCGTAGAAGGTCTTGACCGCGTCGGCGCTGGGGAACTCGAGGATCACCAGGCGGTCGTTGAATGGCTTCCCCTCGACGGTCTCGACCGGCCCGCCGCGGACCAGGAAGCGCCCGCCGTGCTTGGCGATGATCGCCGGCGTCTTCGCCGTGTATTTCTTGTAGGTCTCGGGATCGTCGACCCGCACCGTGCAAACCAGATAGACGCTCATGAACTCCTCCCTACTGAAATGACCGCACCTTCGGATTGGGGCGACTTTCGCTAGCCGTGGGCGATGGTCTTGTCGGTAAAAAGGTAGTCCCGGAGCTCCTTGTCGAAGGTCGGGTCCTTCCTGCGGATCCACTCCAACACCATCGAGGCGTGTTCCTTCTCCTCGTCGCGATTGTGCGCCAGAATCGCCCCGAGGTTGGCATCTTTGCAGGCATCGACCCGCTGGTTGTACCAGTCGACCGCTTCCAGCTCCTCCATCAGCGACGTAATTGCCCGGTGCATATCCTTTGTCTCGTCGGACAGATCGCCGATCGGCTCGTGATATCCTTCGTTCGCCATGCCCTTCTCCCCATGCCGTAGATCATGTGTCGAATACTGCCTCACCGGCAAGGCTCGTTGTAGAGGACGTTTCGCGCCGTTGGAACGGCCATTGTCCCGTGAGGCTAGTACCGTCTTCCGCGATTCGGAGGAGAAATCGAGAAGATTGGGCTGTTGCATTGCCGTGGAACGGCGGGTCTCCGCGGTTCCGTTGCGCAGGCAGGGGTGGATTGGGGCTCTTGAGCCGCTATGAAGTTCGGTTCATGAAAACACCACCGCGCCGCCCCGGCGGGTGTCTCCGGCGCCCTCGAACCCGCCGTTGCCCTGCCGATGAACGGCATGGACGCCGCCGAAGAACATGTTCCGTTGCCGCCAGCGATCGACGGCGGCAAACGCCGGGGCCAGCACGTCGACCGCGCCCTCGTCGTATCCCGGCTCGATGCTGGCCTTGTCGTCCTCGACGTGAAGCCGCGGTGCGTTTACCGCTTCCTCCAGCGGCATGGCGAATGCGAGGCGGTTGAGCAGAACCTGGAGGATGGCGGTACGGATGCGGTTGGATCCCCCCGAGCCCAGCGCCGTCAAGCCGCCGCCGCCGTCCATGACCAGCGTCGGGGCCATCATCGAGCTCATCCGCACGTCCCGCGGCCACTGGTGAAAACCATGGGGATTGATGTCTTCCTCGCCGAGGACATTGTTGAGCATGATTCCGGTGCCGGGAACGACGTAACCCGAGCCCTCGCCATTGGATAGCGACAGGCTGGCGGCGTTCCCCGCTTCGTCGATGATGCTGATCTGCGTGGTACCGCGCGGCGCCGGCGGACGACCGAGGACTTCCTCCCGGTAGGTGGTGATCAATTCCGGGTGCAGCAGATCGGCGGCGGCGGTGTCCGCGTCCAGCTCGTGAAGCCGGTTTTCCACCCTGGCCCGATTGGTGAGCTCCATCACCTTGGCCAGCCGGCTCAGATACGCCGCGGTTCCGAACCCCAGCGCCGTCGGATCGGTGTTGCGAAGCAGCTCCAGGGCGAAGGCGATGAGGATGCCGCCGGTGGACGGCGGCGGATTGAGCTGGAGGCGAGCGGAGAAGATATCGAGGGTCAGCGGCGCGCGACGCTCGACCCCGTACCCTTCCATGTCGTCCATGGCAACGTAGCCGCCGCGAGCCCGGCAGTCGTCGACGATCCGCCGCGCGATCTCGCCCCGATAGAACAGGTCGGCGCCCTCGATCGCCAATATTTCGAGGGTGTCGGCGAACTCCCGCTGCACCAGGATCTCCCCTTCGCCGAGCAGTTCGCCGGGCCGCCGGGGGCTTTCGAACAGCGCCCTGCTGGCTTCGCTGCTCTGCAGAATGGCGCCGACCACACCGAACATGTAGGCCTGCACGTCGTTCACCCGAACGCCGTCGCGGGCGAGTTCGATGGCCGGCTCGACGATCCGCCGCATCGGCATCGAGCCGAGGTCGTGGTGCGCCTCGAAAAGGCCCCTGACGAAACCCGGCGTGGCGATCGACCCCATTCCGATATGGAACACTTGCTGAGTGGGGCCGAAGTCGGCAACGACCGGAAAAAAATCGATATCGGTGGCGGGCAGCCGAAACCGGGGTGTCTGCGGGACGAAATCGTAAACGATGGTCCGGCCTTGGTGGCGGCCTTGATTGGGACGAGCGAGCAGAAAGCCGCCACCGCCGAACGAAGCGAGGACGGGTTCGGCGACGCAGGCGGTGCACATCGCCGCCAGTGCCGCATCGAAGGCATTGCCGCCCTCCGCGAGTATGGCGGCGGCGGCGCGGCTGGTCTCAACGTGCCCGGAGGCGACGGCGCCCTTGATGCTCATGATATACCGGCGGATGGGTTGCGGCTCTCGCCTCGTGGGTAGCGGCTGCGCGGAACGCTGTCAACCGAGCGAGCGGGGACACGACGGGCGTTGTTTCGATCCCGTTCGTTGACACGTGGCGGCTCGACGACCAAATGGGAACCGGAGACCAACGCAATCGCTTGCGAGCCCGCCCGGTGACATCCCTTTCGGAAACGACAAGATGACCAGAGCCCGACGTTGCGGGACGGTGTTTCTCGGCGTCCTCTGGATCGCCTATGCACCGCCATGCCCAGCCACCGCCCAACAACCGGAGCGGGGCGTGCTGAACGCCGTTTCGTTCGAGCCGCTGCCGGAGGGCGTGCCGGTCCTCGTCCGCCCCCTTGACGACACCGACGAAAACCTGGCCATCAAGGAGGACTTCAAAGCGGCGTTGGCCGCGGCCGGGTTTGGCGTCGCCGCGGATGATGCCCGCCTTGTTCTCACTTTCGAGACCCGCGAGAACATCGGCGCCGGACGAGCTCCACAACCCCAAACCACGGTTCGTTTGCGGGGCCGGGAGGGCCGGATGAGCACGAGCGCGACGAGACATCTGCCCAAGCTGATCGAAGCGCCGCGAGACGGCACCCGGATCTATCGCCCGAGCCGCTACCGCATCGATGCGACGATCGACGACAGATCGGAGGGGAAGCGCCTGTGGCAAGGCTGGGCCGTTGCCGGCCTCCGCGAGCACACCCACCTTTTCCTCGCCAAGACCATGGTGCCGGCGATCGTCGACAACATTGGCCGCACCGTGAGGGAAAAGCCGTTTCCACTGCAATGAGGCTGCGATGAGGCTTCCGCGATTCAACCGCACGGTTCGAGCCCAATCCATCGCCGCCTGTTGACAGCCGGCGATACGCGACCGATCATCCGGCTGCAGGCAGCGCCGAAGACTGGCGGTTGTATGTCCTGGAACATTGCACATCCTCGAAGAGAGAGGGACATCATGGTTCGCTTCGGCTTCTCGCTTGCCGGTTTCGCCGTCCTCGCGATGGTGCATGCGGGACCGCCCTTGGTCATGGCCCAGGAGAGTCCTACGGGCGTCCTGAACGCGGTCGTCTTCAAGCCTCTGCCCGCGGGAGCGCCGATCCTCGTCCGTCCGCTCGACGACACTGACGAAAATCTCGCCATCAAGAAGGACATCGAAGCCGCCCTGACGACGCGAGGCTACACCGTCGGCACGGATCCCAAGGGGATCGTCCTGAGCTTCGAAACCCGCAGTCAACCAGGGTACTGGACGAGCACGCGTCGACGGAAGTTCATCGAATTGGAAGGCACCGCCGGCACCGGGACCAGGGCCGGGAAGAAATCGAGGGGCCTGGTGAATCTGTACGACAGCCAGCAAGGGGCGGTCCTCAACAAGGGCAATCCAAG
>JAUXFS010000540.1 GCA_030622775.1 Rhodospirillales bacterium
CAACCGGGCGATCTGGGTCGACGGCTGGAAGGCCGTTACGTTGCATGCCAATAGAATGCCGTGGGACGTCAACGTAGTGCTGCCGTTCGAGGATGACGAATGGGAGCTGTACTACGTCGCCGAGGATTTCTCCGAGAGTACGAATGTCGCCGCGGAGAACCCGGAGAAGCTGCAGGAGCTGATCGGGATCTTTGACGAAGAAGCCTGGAAGTACAACGTCTATCCACTGTACGACGACATGATCAGGAGGCTCGGCGCGCAGCAGGACCGCCTGTTCGGCGACCAGAAGGAGTTCATCTACTTCGCACCGGGCGCGATCCGCATCGCCGAGAAGTCGTCGGCACCGGTCAAGAACCGGGCCCACATCATCGAGACCAGTCTCGATCTGAAAGGCGGGGAGGAAGGCGTCATCGTCGCTTGCGGCGGGATGACGGGCGGCTACACGATGTTCGTCAAGGACAACCGCCTGTACTACGACTACAACTTCCTCAACGGCGTGTACTACACGCTGAAATCTCCACCCCTGCCTCGCGGCAAGGTTGACGTCAAGTTCAACTTCATCCGGACGAAGCCCTTCGGGGGTACGGGCGAGCTATATATCAACGGCGCCAAGGTCGACGAGGTCGAGATGCCGCAGATGCACATCGCCACGTACTCGCTCGCGGAGACCTTCGATGTCGGTCGCGACACGGGGACCCAGGTGTCCCGGAAGTACACCGATCCCTTCAAGTACAACGGAAAGCTCGACCGGGTGATCTTCACGATATCCGACGAGAACGTCGTTCCGCCGCGCAAGCTGCCGGCCATGTATCACTGATCGTTCGGGATTGGTGAGTAGCCGGTGGCCAGCGTGACAGGACTGCGCCGACACTTCGCCGATCTGGTACACGCCATGATTTCAATGACATGACGCTCAGCTTCTGCAATGGAGAGAAAAATGAAAAACAGGAACAAGTGGTTGACGGGGATCGGACTGTTCATGGCGGCACTGGCTTTGCCGGGCTTGGCCCTGGCTCAGTTGCCGCCGCCGACGGATGACGCGAAGGACGCGTTCCCCCCGCAAAAGCACTACTCACCCTATGCCGGGCGGAACTTCCCGACCAAGGTGTACTTTGGTGATACCCACGTGCACACCGGCATGTCGATGGACGCCGGGGCCTTCGGTGCGCGCCTGCAGCCCGAGGATGCCCACCGTTTTGCGCGCGGCGAGGAACTGACCTCGTCCAGCGGCCTGAAAGTGAAGCTGTCCCGGCCGCTCGACTTCCTCGTGGTGGCCGACCACTCCGACAACATGGGCTTCTTCCCGCGGCTCTTCGCCGGGGACCCGAAGATGCTCTCCGATCCGACCGGCAGGAAGTGGTACGACATGATCCAGGAAGGCGGCCAGTCCGGTGTGAGGGCCGCAGTGGAAATCGTCCAGAGCCTGACCCAGGGCACCATGCCAGCGGCCCTGGCGGTGCTGCCCGGCACAACCGATTACCGGGACGCCTGGATGGTCTCTGTAAATGCTGCGGAAAAATACAACGAACCCGGTCGCTATACCGCGCTGCACGGCTACGAGTGGACATCGACCGAAAAGGGCTACAACCGGCACCGGGTGGTCATCTATCGCGACGGCGCCGACAAGGCGACCATGGTGGAGCCGTACTCCACGGTCCGGCCACAGGGCAGCCCGGATGAGAAAGACCTTTGGAAGTGGCTGGAGGCCTTCGAGGAAAAGACCGGCGGCGATATCCTCGCCATCGCGCACAACGGCAACCTGAGCAACGGCGTCATGTTCCCCCTCGCCGACACCTTCACCGGCAAGGCCTATGACCGGGCCTGGGCCGAACAGCGCAACAAGTGGGAACCACTGTACGAGATCACCCAGATCAAGGGCGACGGCGAAACCCATCCTTTCCTCTCCCCGGACGACGAGTTTGCCGACTACGAGACCTGGGCCGTCGGCAACCTCGACCTCTCCGAACTCAAGCGGGACGAGATGCTGGAGGGCGAGTACGCCCGCTCCGGCCTCGGGCTCGGCCTGCAGTTTGGAAAGAACTTAGGGGTGAACCCTTACAAGTTCGGCTTCATCGGTTCGACCGACAGCCACACCGCTCTCGCTACCGCGCAGGAAGACAACTTCTTCGGCAAGCATTCCGGCTGCGAACCGAATATCAAGCGGGCCGAGCACCCCATGGCCAGGGTGGGCGATAACGAGTATCCCGGCTGGTCGGTGGCCGCTTCCGGACTCGCCGCGGTATGGGCCCGCGAAAACACCCGCGAAGCCCTGTTCGACGCCATGGAAAACAGGGAAACCTACGGGACCACCGGTTGCCGCATGATGGTACGCTTTTTCGGCGGCTGGGACTTCACCGAGGCCGACACCCAACACCGCCTGCCCGCCGACATCGGCTACACCAAGGGCGTGCCGATGGGCGGCGATCTGACCAAGGCGCCCGCCGGGAAGGCGCCGAGCTTCCTCGTGGCCGCGCTGCGCGATCCTTACTCAGGAAACCTTGACCGCATCCAGATCGTCAAGGTCTGGCTGGATGCC
>JAUXFS010000087.1 GCA_030622775.1 Rhodospirillales bacterium
AGATCAAATGTTACCTACGCCGGACATATCCCGTTTTAGCGACACAAGCCTTCCCCCCAGGTTAGACACTCCCTGACCCATACTGTAGAGTAGATTGCTCGGGGAGCGTTGAACAACCGGGGGTCTCGCATAGGGCCGCGCGGCAACCAACAGCAGGAGAACCGTGACCCTCGCGGGCCGTGCCGGCGATACCGATGCCGATAGTAGCGGCTCCGAAGGCTTTTGATTCGTCATTTGCCAAGAGGGTTGGGTCATGAAACTTAGGCAGCTCGAATTCGTCATATGGGTTACCCGATTAGGAAGTTTCAGTAAGGCTGCTTCCAAGCTTCGCATTGCCCAGCCGGCCATCAGCAAACAGATCCACGCCCTTGAAGACGAATTCGGCGTCGAGTTGTTCCACCGGGATGGCCATGGCGCCGTTCCGACGAATGCGGCGAAGATACTGTGCAGGGCTGCCGAGGGGATATTTGCGCAACTCGACGAAGCGAAGACCGCTATTCTGAATTCCAAGGAAAGTCCTACGGGGGTCGTCCGCTTGGGCGTGCCCCCTTCGTTATCGTCCAACTTCGCCACGAACGTGGACGACCTTATCAAGTCCCGATATCCGGGAATATGCCTCAAGATCATCGAGGGATGGACGGGGTTTCTGTATGACTGGATCGTCGGCGATACGATCGACTTGGGCATCATCTACAGCAGTCAGGCTACGGAGCACTTGGTTTGGGAGCCCTTGGTCACGGAAGACATTTGCGTGATCGGCATGCCTACGGACAAGCCTTGTCAAACGGACTATTCCCTTACCCAGGTTGCCCAGCTTCCCTTGGTTCTGCCGCCGCGTCCGCATGGCCTCAGGCTTGTTATCGACAAGGTGTTTTCCAAGCACGGATTGTCGCCGAACGTTGTCAGTGAGGCCGAGGTCTGGAGAATTCTCAAAGACCAGGTCGAACGCGGGGACGTTTTCGCGCTCTTGCCGCCATCGGAAGTGCGTGAGGAGATCGAATCCCATCGGCTTTGTGCGACGCCGATTGCCAAGCCGGGGATCAAGAGAACCCTATGTATCGCGCGTTCCGGCCAGAAACGCCTGACCAAGGCCGTGGAAAAGGTCTTTGAAACGATTTTCGACGAAACCAATCGGCGCCTGCGGAAGGACCAGTAGCCTCTTCCGGTCCCGCCGGCCGGAAAGTATCGGGAACACCCCTGATCAGGCGTTGACAGCCTTTCCGAGATACGCCTCCAAAACGCCGGGATGGTCGAGAATTTCCTCGCGCGAGCCCGACGTCATGACCGTTCCTGATTCAAGGACATAGGCGCGGTCACAGATGCTCAGCGCCATCCGCGCCATCTGCTCGACCAAAAGAAGCGTGACGCCGCTGTCGCGAAGTTTTTTGAAAGTGTCAAAAAGCGAACGCACCAAAATTGGGGCAAGGCCCAAGGACGGCTCGTCCAGCATCAGGAGTTTCGGGCGACTTATCAGAGCTCGAGCCAAGGCGACCATTTGCTGCTCGCCGCCACTCAACAGGCCCGCCTTCTGGTTCACACGCTCTCGGATACGGGGAAACATCTCCAACAGCTCGTCCATATCCTGTTTGACGGCGCGCGACTGTCCGGCCCTCAGGCGCCGAAACGCCCCCAGTTCAAGGTTTTCGAGCACGGTGTGATCAGGGAAAAGCTGCCGCCCTTCGGGAACCATGCACAGGCCGCTCCCGGCGATCCTGGCGGCGGACGAACGGGTTATATCCTCACCATTGAACGCAATGCGCCCGGAACCGGCGCGGTGCAGCCCCGAAATGGTTCGGAGCGTGGTCGACTTTCCCGCCCCATTGCTGCCCAAAATCGTGACGATCTCGCCCTCGCGCACGTTGAACGAGATGCCCTTGATGACTTCGAGCGACCCGTACCCGACCCGCAGGTTTTCCACGTCAAGCATCATCGGCCGTCGTCCCAAGGTATGCTTCGATGACCCGCTCATCGCGCTGAATCGAAGCCGGATCGCCGCGGGCGATGACCTGCCCGTAATCGATCACGGTAATGTGGTCCGAGATCGCCGACACAAGGTCCATGTGATGTTCGACCAGCAGGATGCCGATACCCAGTCGGCGCAGCGACGCGATAAGGTCCTTGAGGGTGTCGATTTCCTCGGAGACCAGCCCTGCGGCGGGTTCATCGAGAAAAAGGAGACGTGGCCGAACCGCCAGCGCACGGGCGATTTCCAATAGTCTTCTATGTCCGTAGGACAGGGCGTTGGCGGGAGTATTTACATGATCGCCCAACCCAACGAACTCCATCAAGGATTTCGCTTCCTCGAACCGCAACTGCTCTTGATTGCGTCCGCGGCCCGTTCTGAACAGCGAATCCCATAGCCGCGTTTCCGAATGCAGCTCGAATCCCACCATGACGTTCTCGACGGAAGACATGTCACCGAACAACTTGATGGTCTGAAAGGTCCGGGAAATTCCAAGACGAGCCGCGGCGTGCAAAGACGATATTTTCAATGGATTGCCGAGAATTCGTATGGTTCCTGCATCGGGCTTGTAAAAGCCCGAGAGGAGGTTGATCAGCGTCGTTTTCCCGGCGCCGTTGGGGCCGATGACGGCATGGACCTGTCCGGGCATGATCGTGAAGGAGAAGTTCGCGAGGGCCGTCAGGCCACCGAACGCCTTGGACAACCCCTGAACTTCCAGAAGCGGCGAAGATTGCGCATCCGAGACCACGGCAGGATTGTCGGTTCCCGCAACCGGGGCAGGGTCTGAACGGTTTTTATCGATGGGTTCGACCGAAAATCCCGGGGCAACCGAACCCGGACGGCGCTGAAAGACTCCCGCGACACCCTTCGGCAGAACGTACAGCGTAACCAGGATGAAAACGCCGTAGACGATCAGGCGAATCCGGTCGAAATCGTGGAGAAGTTCGGGCAGCAGGGTCAGGACGGCGACCCCGATCAGGGGGCCGGCCAGCGTTCCCGCGCCGCCAAACAGGACCGCCAAGAGAAAGAATATGGAACTGAAAAACTCAAAACTGTCCGGGTTGACGAAGTTCTGTTGATGGGCGAACAAAGCCCCGCCGAACCCGGCGAATGCGGCACTGATGATGAATACCTTTACCTTCTCGTGATAGACATCGATTCCCACCGAGGCCGCGGCGATCTCGCTGTACTTGACCGCCTGCAGGCGGCGGCCGAACTCCGACTGAATAAGGTTGCGCTGGAGAATCATCGCCATAACGACCGCCGCCAGGGCGATATAGTAGTAATACGGCGTGGTGAGAACGAACGAACCGATTCGCGCTTTCGGTACGGCCGTGATGCCCAGCTCGCCCCCGGTAACGCTGACCCACTCAAGGAGGATCTTCCAGATGACCCATCCGAAAGCGATGGTCACCATCGCCAGGTATGGGCCCTTGACGCGAAGCGAGGGGTATGCGAGCAGGGCCCCGAAAACCGACGCGACGATCGTGCCCGCGACCATCCCAATCCAGACATTCAAACCGGAAGCGACGATCATCGGGCTCACTTCCAGGCCCTTGCTGACCAGCGCCGAGGTATAGGCACCCATGGCCATCAGGGCGGCATGTCCCAAAGATATCTGCCCGCCGTACCCGGCGAGAATATTGAGGCCGATCGCGACGACCGAGTAGATGAACACAAGAATGAGCATGAACAGGTAGTAGGTTCCGGGCGTCACCATCGGCGCCATCACCAGCAACAGGAGCCCCACCGACAACGCCCACCGGCCCGCCATGTGCGCGCTCATGCCCGCTCCCGCGTCGGCTTGCCGAACAACCCTTCGGGCCGCAGGAAGAGCACCAGGATCATGAAGGAAAAGCCCAGGATATCCCTGATCCCGGTAAAGAAGTATCCAGAGGCGAGCGCCTCCAGCGCCCCGTAGGCGATTCCGCAGAAGAGAATCCCCCGGGGAGCCCCGAGCCCCGCGATAATGGCGATGGCGAACGCCTTGAGGCCGAGGACGGTGCCCATCTGCGCTTCGGCAAATGTTATCGGCACGATGATGAATCCGGCAATGCCCGCAAGGACGCTGGTAAGCACGTAGGAAGAAATGCAGATCAGCCGCGTGTTGATGCCCATAAGGCTTGTGACGTCGCTGCTATGGGCGGTCGCGCGGAAGGCCTTGCCGAGAAGCGTCTTGTAATAGAAGACGTGCAGCAGAAAAAAGATGACCAGGGCGGTCACAATGACCAGAAGCTGTTGCGGGAATATCGCGAAAGAGCCGAACCTGATGATTCCGCTGCCAAAGAACGAAGGAACGGGCTCGGGGTTCCTGCCCCATATCAATTCGGCGACGTTGATGAACAGGAACCCGACCGCCAGGGTGCTCATGACCCATACGTCGCTGCCGGTGCGGAAAAAGGGATAGACGGACACCCTTTCGCCGACAATCCCCAGAACAACCATGATCACGATGACAGCCGCCAACGTAATCAATAGGTTGAAGCCGAATATCACGTGGAACGTGAGGGTCAGCATCCCCCCCATCATCACCCACATGCCAAGGGCGAAGTTCAGCACCCGCATGGTGGTAAAGGTGATGCTGTAGCCGACGGCAATCAGGCTGTAGATGGCGCCGGTCGCGATGCCGCCAATCAGAATGTGAACGAAGAACTCCACGGGCAACCCCTATCCCACATCTTCGACGGCGTGGCGATCGAGAAGAAGTGCGGGGGAGGCACAATCGGCGTACCCCCGCATCGACCCCTATCCTATTTCAGGGTTAGGTTCTTGGTATCGATGTACTTTTTCTCGTTGCTGTCGAGAACGATGTACGGTCCCGTTCCGTCATACTTGACCTCCAGAAGCTGTCCGTTCGTCCACCGGCCGAGGATCATGTCGTCCTCCGTCAGCGCGTCGTGGCGGTCCCGGGTGAAGACAGGCCGCTTGAAATGGGTGATCAGGCCGTCGAACTCGGGAACGTTCTCAAGACCGGCACGTATCTCTTTCGGGTCGGTGCCGACCTCGCCGATGACCTTGGCGAGCAGGTAAATCGCGTCATACGCGGCAAAGAAGAACGGCGGTCCATCAATGCTTTCCCCGTTGTAGCGGCGGGAGTATTCCTTGAGCACCGCTTGCCGTTCCGGCGACTGCGGGCCATCAATGGAAATCGTTGTGCTGACCAGCACGCCTTCGCCGCTGGGACCCGCCGCCTTCCAGAACGCCGGCGCTGCGATTCCCCAGGCGGAAGCGTAAGGAGTCGTGTTGTTCAGCTTCTGTTTGGTACGGGTCACAAACGAGTTCTCCCGGGCGAGGCCGTAGTTGATGATGACCTCGGCGCCGGCGCCTTGTAGCTTCAGGATCTGCGGCGTCATGTCGGTGTCGGCGGTGTCGTAGGTCTCGTCGGCAACCGCGGGTTCGCCGAGCTCCTTCAGGCGGCGGTTCAATTCACCCCGTCCGGTAACGCCCCAACCGGCGGTCCAGGTCAGCAGGCCCACCTTCTTGTAGCCGAATTTCTTGACCATGGAGTCGACGAGGAAATTTGCCTGACCACGCCCGAACATGCCGAGGCGGAAAACGTAATTGTCTCTCTTTTCCTCCCAAGCCTTGTTTTCGGTGATCTTGGTCGCATCGGTGGCCGGGCAGACGATGGGAACCTTGAGTTCGTCATTGATGATCGGCGCGGTGGCCAGCATCGCGGCGCTGTTGGTCGTGCCCAACAAGGCGATCACCTTTTCGCGTTCGACCAGTTCGCGGTGGTTGGCAACCGTTTTCACCGGCTTGTGTTCGTCGTCCCGGACGATCAGAACGATCTTCTTTCCATCCACGCCGCCGTTGGCGTTTATGTTGTCGATGGCCATTTCGGCGCCGCGCCGGATGGACACGCCCACGAACGCGGCCGGTCCGCTCAAGGCGGCGGAAAGACCGATCCGGATTTCCTCCGCCGCTTTCGAAGAGCCTGGAAATCCCACTAGGGTCGCACAAGCCGCAAACAGCGCAGCCGTCTTCATCATCGATCGTTTCATCCTTTTTCTCCTCCCTTCAAAAAGCTTAAGTTATTTTCCTCACTTACGCCCCACTCAAGGCCCCGGACAGGGCCTTCTTTCGCCCCATGGCCGCGCCGCCTCGAAGGCCGCGGCGGCCCTGAAAATGTCCGTTTCGCGATTGACGCGACTGACCAGTTGCATGCCGATGGGTAGGCCGTCGCTGGAGAATCCGCACGGCACCGATGCCGCCGGCAATCCGCACAGATTCACCGGATAGGTGTATGAAACCCAGTTGACCGGATTCTTGTTCGGCAGTTCGGGGGGCATCTGCAGCCCCGCCTCGAAAGCGGTCACCGGCAGGGTGGGCGAGACGAGCAAATCATACCTGCTCATGAACTCCCGCACCCTTTCGCGGAACTCATACCGGGCGAAGACCTTTTCGTAGTACTCGTCGATCGTCTGATCGAGAGCGTTCGAAAGCATGTCCACCAGGTTGGGGTCGATGACGTCGCGGTTGCTCGACAACGGCTGCTTCAATTTCGTGCCGACTCCGGCATAGAACTCGGCGAGCCAAAGGTCGAACGGATCGTCAAAGACGTCGCTAACCAGATCGACGTCGCAACCCAGCGTTTCGAATACCTTGACGGCTTCGGAGACCGCTGACTCGACCTCGCGGCTCGGCTCGGCGTACCCGAGGGTCGGGCTCCACGCGATCCGCATGCCCTTCACCGGTTGCTCGCAGGCGCCGAGGAAATCCGGGACCGTTTCGGCCACGCTTGCCGGATCACGGGCATCGAATCCGGCGATCACCTGGAGCACCAGGGCCGCGTCGCGGACGGTGCGGGTAAGGGGGCCGACATGGGCCAGCGTCGGCGTGGCCGACGGAGGAAAGACCGGGACGCGGCCGAACTGGGCCTTGATACCGAAAAGTCCGCACAAGGCGCTTGGAATCCGGATCGAGCCGCCCCCATCCGTGCCGAGTGCCGCCGGATAGGCGCCCGCGGCAACGCTTGCGGCGGCGCCGGCGCTTGACCCGCCGGTGGTCCTGTCCGTGTTCCAGGGATTGCGGGTTACGCCGCTCAACGGGCTGTCGCTGGACGCCTTGAGTCCGAACTCGGTCGTGGTGGTTTTGCCGACGACGCAGGCCCCCGCCGCCGTGATGCGTTCGACCGACGGCGCGTCCGAGCCGGCGATATTGTCTTTCATGGTG
>JAUXFS010000334.1 GCA_030622775.1 Rhodospirillales bacterium
CCTAAGCCACGCTAATCGGTAGCCATTCCCGTTTCAACCGGAGTCGTAGTGCGACCATGAATCTCAAGGAACTCAAAGCCAAGACGCCTGCCGATCTCCTGAGCTATGCCGAGGAACTGCAGATCGAGAATGCCAGTTCGTTGCGCAAGCAGGAGATGATGTTCGCCATTCTGAAGCAGCTGGCGGAGAATGACGTATCCATTTTCGGCGATGGTGTTTTGGAAGTACTGCAGGATGGTTTCGGATTCCTGCGATCGCCCGAGGCCAACTATCTTCCGGGCCCCGACGATATCTATGTGTCACCGAGCCAGGTCCGACGGTTTGGATTGCGTACCGGTGATACGGTGGAGGGGGAAATCCGTTCGCCCAAGGAAGGCGAGCGATACTTCGCTTTGCTCAAGGTCACCCGCATCAATTTCGCCGATCCCGCCGAGGTTCGTCATCGAATCAACTTCGACAACCTGACGCCGCTCTACCCGGAAGAACGGATGGTGATGGAGATCGACGATCCCAATTACAAGGATTTGACGTCCCGGGTGATCGACTTGATCACGCCGATCGGCAAGGGACAGAGAGCGCTGATCGTCGCGCCGCCGCGCACAGGTAAAACGGTGATGCTGCAGAACATGGCACATTCCATCGCCGAGAATCATCCGGAATGCTATCTGATCGTTCTGCTAATCGACGAGCGAGCGGAAGAGGTCACCGACATGGCGCGTTCGGTAAAAGGAGAGGTGATCAGTTCAACGTTCGACGAACCGGCGTCGCGTCATGTGCAGGTGACGGAAATGGTGATCGAAAAGGCCAAGCGTCTGGTCGAGCACAAGCGAGACGTCATAATCCTGCTCGATTCGATCACCCGTCTGGCCCGCGCCTACAACACCGTTGTGCCCTCGTCGGGCAAGGTGTTGACCGGCGGGGTGGACGCCAACGCCTTGCAACGGCCCAAGCGGTTCTTTGGCGCCGCCCGCAATATCGAGGAGGGAGGGTCGTTGACGATCATCTCGACAGCCCTGGTCGATACCGGTTCACGGATGGACGAGGTCATCTTCGAAGAGTTCAAGGGTACCGGCAATTCCGAGATTATTCTCGACCGCAAGCTCACCGACAAGCGTACGTGGCCGAGCATCGACATCACCAAGTCCGGTACCCGAAAGGAAGAATTGTTGGTGAATAAGGCCACGTTGTCAAAGATGTGGGTATTGCGAAGAGTCCTCATGCCCATGGGTGTTGTGGACGCCATGGAGTTTCTTTTGGACAAATTAAAGGCGTCCGAGAGCAATGAAGCGTTCTTCGAATCAATGAATACCTAAAATTGGCCACAATACTTGGACTGTGGAGCGAGTGTTTCCTATATAGATCATCCCTTGAGGTGATTCCGTTTTACGGAACTAGTACCGTCGATCCCGTTGTCTTTCTCGCCTCCAAATCAATATGAGCCTGTGCTACATCCTTGAGTGCGTAGGTCTGATTGACGGAGATTTTGACGTGGCCGGCCTCGACGACCTCAAGCAATTCGCGGGCAATCGCCTGCAGGTCTTCCGGCTTGGCGGTGTAGGTCATCAGAGTGGGACGGGTGAAGAACAGGGAACCCTTCGCCGCCAGGATACCCGGCTCGAACGGCTGGACCGCACCTGAGGCATTGCCGAAGCTAGCCATCATACCGAGCGGCTGGAGGCAATCGAGAGATCCCTCAAAGGTGGCTTTGCCGACGGAATCGTAAACGACGGCAACACCCGCACCGCCGGTGATTTCCTTGACCCGGTCGGCGAAGTTATCGCGAGTGTAAACGATCGGATAATCGCAGCCGTTGGCTTTGGCCAACTTGGCTTTTTCGTCGGTGCCGACGGTGCCGATGACGGTGGCGCCAAGATATTTGGCCCACTGGCAGATGATGAGGCCGACGCCTCCCGCGGCAGCGTGAACGAGTATGGTGTCGCCAGGCTGGACCCGGTAGGTCCGGCGCAGAAGATACTGGGCCGTCATCCCTTGCAGCATCATCGCCGCGGCCTGTTGATCGGAGACGCTGTCGGGCAACGCCACCAGACGGTTCGCGGCCATCAGCCGCGCCTCGGCGTAGCTACCGACCGGTCCGCTGGCGTATGCCACCCGCTGGCCGACGGCGATGTCGGTGACGCCGTCGCCTACCGCGTCGAGGATTCCGGCGGCCTCCATGCCGATCCCCGAGGGCAGAGCGGGGACCGGGTAGAGCCCGGTGCGGTGATAGACATCGATGAAATTGAGGCCGACCGCCGTGTGACGGATGCGGACTTGGCCGGGACCGGGATCGCCGACCTCGATGTCCTCCCAACGCAATACTTCCGGACCGCCGGTCTCATGAATGCGGATGGCCTTGGTCATGTTTATTCCTCGGTTATCATGGGTTGTGGTGTTGAAAGTCGGGTTTCGCGGGTTCGAGGGCGCCTTCCAGGCGTAGGAGAGCTTCCTTGGTCGCCGCGCCGTCACCGCCGGAATAGCCTCCGAGAAGGCGATTGGCGCCAACCACCCGATGGCAGGGGATGATGATCGGTATGGGGTTACGGCCGCATGCGCCGGCAACCGCTCTTGGACCCGTGTTGAGGGCGTTCGCCAAGTGGCCGTAAGAGACGGTCTCGCCACGGGGAATGCGCCGAAGGAAGTTCCAGACGGATCTCTGAAACGGAGTGCCTTCGGGTCGGAGCGGCAGATCGAAGGATGTCAGGGCGCTATCGAAATAGGCGTCTAGCTGAGCACGGGTTTTCTCGAGCAATGGGGTGGTGTCCTCGCCGGAAGCGCGGCCCCACTCGATCGCCACCAGGGCTCCCTCTTCCTCGAACAGGGACAGCACTCCTAGGGGCGTATTCAAGGACGTATGGGGCATGACCGCGATTCTACAGGGAAGACAGCTGCCGCCTCAAGTCAGCAGGGTTGGTAACCGGCGGACCGCAGGTGGACCCGACGCAGACATAGGCGGTCGGCCTGCCCTCCACAGGATCTTTTTCCCGGGCCGGATGGATCTCGGGCAAGGACTGGCCAGGGGTAAGCAGGGACACGATCTTCAACGGCACGCCGGCACCGAACACCGCGCGGCGTAATTCCAGGGTTGCCGGATCGTCCGGGTCGCCGATAATTGCGATCTGCGCGGAGCCGGCCAAGAGCTCGAAACTGGTGAGTAAACCGGGGATGCTGAACAGATATTGCGGGTTATCTCCCGAGAACAGCCGAAACAGGTGGTCGGCACGGCTTCGATAAACTTCATCGCCGGTCAGATGGAACAACCGCGCCAGAACCTCGGCCATGATGCCGTTGCCTGACGGCGTGGCGTTGTCGGCAACGGTTTTGGAGCGCGAGATCACGTCGTCGGTTTCATCGGAAGAGAGGAAATAGCCGCCGGCGTCGTCATCCCAGTAATGCCGATCGGCGGTGTCCACCCAGGTCTCGACCTTGGCAAGATAACCACGGTCGCCGGTGACCTCATACAATGTCAATGCGGCGCGGGTCATATTGGCATAGTCGTCGATGACGGCGGCATGAGCGGCTCGGCCAGCACACCACACGTGGCGGAGGCGGCCATCGATCTCCATATTGTTGATAACGAAAGAAAAAACGATCTTCGCGGCATCCAGCCAGAAAGGGTTGTCGAACACGGCAGAGGCGTTTGCCAAGGCGGCGATCATCAACCCATTCCAGTCGGCGAGAACCTTGTCGTCGCGGCCGGGCGGAATGCGTGGGGCACGGGCGGCGAGCAGCGTGGTGCGGCATTCGGCGAGCTTCGCTTCGAAGGCTTCGGAGCCAAGGTCGTTGGCCTTGC
>JAUXFS010000440.1 GCA_030622775.1 Rhodospirillales bacterium
CGTATGGGTGCCATATGTCAGACATGGACCACGAGAGGCGGTGAAATGACGGAATTGCCGGCACGAGGAAGAGGGCAACGAAAGCTGGCAAGAGGTTTGTCGACGCTGGGCGCGATCCTCATTGCCGCGATCCTGTCGAATTGCGCCGAAACCGAACAGACGAAACAGTCGCCCCAACCCGGAGCAGGGTATAAAATCGGCAACCCCTATCAAATCAAAGGGGTGTGGTACCATCCTAAAGTTGATTATCAATATACCGAAACCGGGATCGCCTCGTGGTACGGGCCCAACTTCCACGGCAAACCCACCGCCAACGGCGAGGTCTTCGATATGAACGAGGTCTCGGCCGCCCACCGAACGCTGCCGCTTCCCAGCATGGTTCTGGTCACCAACCTGGACAACGGACGAAGCCTCAAGATGCGGGTCAACGACCGGGGGCCGTTCGCCCGGGAGCGCATTATCGATGTCTCGCGGCGCTCCGCCCAATTGCTGGGTTTCCAGCGGGCGGGAACCGCCCACGTGAGGGTCGAGATCGTCGCCGATGAAAGCCGGCAATTGGCGCTCCATCCCAAAGGTGCGCCGCAACAAGTGGAGGTGGCGGGCGAACCGCTGCCCCAGCCCACCGACACTTCCCCGGAGCCGGCGACGGCGAGCGTCGTCGTCATCCGAGAGGAGCCCGTGCTGCTGGACGGATCGGATCAAGCGATGGCGACGCCCGAGGGTTCGATCGTTCCGATCAGAGCGGTCGCGCCCTCCCAGCTTTATGTCCAGGCCGGAGCCTATTCCCGATTCGACAACGCGGACCGGGTGCGCGCCCAACTGTCGGGCTTGGGCCCCGTCGACATTCACCCGTTTCAGGTCGGCGCCCGCAGGCTGTATCGTGTCCGGTTGGGGCCGCTTTCTTCATCCGACGAGGCCGATCGACTGCTGGCGGAAACCGTTCGGGCGGGGTATCCAGGGTCCCATATCGTTTTCGAGTAACGGGACCTGGTTTGTGGTCACCCCGAAGTTTCCCCGATGTTAAGGTGCGACCGATAGTTTCGGTCGCCGACGTCGACCCATCAGTTGGATCACGCCAAGCCGATCGGGCAAACAGAGAGCAGAAACGGAAGCACAGCCATGCTTATCGACCGACTGAAAGCAGTCGTTCTTCGCGCCTCGGCGTTCGCGCCCTTCCTAATCCTCATCCTTGCCGTCGCGGTCTCGTCGCCGGTGTTTCCGGCGTCGGCATTCGAGACCCCGGCGCGTCAAGCCTTGCTGATGGAAATGGGAACCGGCTCCGTCCTGTTCGAAAAGAACGCCAACGAGCCGATGGCGCCGGCCTCGATGAGCAAGCTGATGACCGTCTATTTGCTGTTCGAACGGTTGCGGGACGGCCGTCTCAAACTGGATGACACCCTGCCGGTGAGCGAGAACGCATGGCGAAAAGGCGGGGCCAAAAGCGGCAGCTCGACCATGTTCCTGGAACCGCGGACCGAGGTGAAGGTGGAGGACCTGATCCAGGGCATCATCGTCCAATCGGGTAACGACGCCTCCATCGTCGTCGCGGAGGGACTCCTGCAAAGCGAGGGAGCGTTCGCCCAGGAGATGACCAAACGCGGCCGGGAACTGGGTATGCGCAACACCGTCTTTCGCAACGCCACCGGCTGGCCCGATCCGGAACACCTGACCACCGCCCACGACCTGGCGGTGCTCGCGCAACGGACGATCGAGGATTTCCCCCAGTACTATCCCTACTATTCGGAAAAGGAGTTCACCTACAACAAGATCCGCCAGGGGAACAGAAATCCGTTGTTGTACAAGGACCTCGGCGCCGATGGCTTGAAGACCGGACACACCAAGGCGTCGGGTTACGGGCTGACCGCATCGGCCCGGAAGGGCGATCGGCGGCTGATCCTGGTAATCAACGGGCTCGACGATATTCGCGCTCGCACGCGGGAAGCGAACCGGTTGATCTCATGGGGTTTCCGCGAGTTCGCCAACTACGCCCTGTTCAAGGCCGGCGAGGAGGTTTCCACCGCGGAGGTCTGGCTGGGAAAGGCCGAAAGCGTGGCGCTGGTGGTCGAACGGGACCTGACCGTTACATTGCCGAACGCGGGACGCCCGGACATGAAGGTGTCGGTCGCCTATGATGGGCCGATCCCGGCGCCGATCACCGAGGGCGATCGCTTGGCGGTTCTGAGGATCAGCGCCCCCGGGGTCGAAACGGTCGAGGTGCCGCTGGTTGCCGGCAATTCGGTCGAGAAGCTCGGGTTCCTCGGAAGGCTGTTCGCCGCGTTGAAGCACCTCGTCCAAGAGCAGATCTTCTGACCCGTCGGGACGGAGACGGAGACGGAAACAGTGACGCGCGGCAAGTTCATCACCATCGAAGGCGGCGAGGGAACCGGCAAGTCCACTCACGTGCGTCTTCTCGCGAAGGGTCTCGAAGCGGCCGGCGTTGACGTGGTCGTCACCCGCGAGCCCGGCGGTTCGCCGGGGGCGGAGGAAATCCGGATGCTTCTGGTGACCGGAGGTACGGGCCGATGGTCGCCGATGACGGAAGCGCTGCTCCATTACGCCGCCCGCTGCGAACACCTGCGCAAAACGGTGCTCCCGGCGCTGGAGGCGGGGCGGTGGGTGATCAGTGATCGGTTTGCCGATTCGACCATGGCTTATCAGGGTTACGGCCACGGTCTCGGCCGCGAACCGATGGACGCCTTGCACCGTCTCGTGGTCGGCGACTTTGCTCCGGACCTGACATTGGTTCTCGACTTACCGGTCGAGGTGGGATTGTCGAGAGCCCGGGGCAGGGCCGACGGCGAGGACCGCTACGAACGCATGGGGACAGGGTTTCACGGACGCTTGCGTGAAGGGTTCCTGGACATAGCCGATCGCGAGCCGCGGCGATGCGTCGCGATCATGGCGACCGGCACCGTCGAGCAGGTGCAGACGGCCCTGCGGGAGGCGGTTCGCGAGATGTTGGGGGTAGATCTGTCGCCGTCATGATGATGCCCCCCGGTCTCGAACACTACGGTTGGCCGCCGCCGCCACGGGTCAACTGGAACCTGGTCGGCCACGAAGACGCCGA
>JAUXFS010000451.1 GCA_030622775.1 Rhodospirillales bacterium
ACGCCCATCTACCAGACCACCAGCTATGTGTTCGAGGATGTCGAGCACGCGGCCGACCTGTTCAACCTGCAGACCTTCGGGTTCATCTATTCCCGGCTGGCCAATCCCACGGTCTCGGTGCTGGAGGAGCGCATCGCCAACCTCGAAGGCGGGCGGGCGGCGGTCTGTTCGGCGTCCGGCCATGCCGCCCAGTTCCTCACCTTTTTCACCTTGTTGGAGCCGGGAGACGAGTTCGTCGCCTCGCGAAACCTGTACGGCGGCTCGATCACCCAGTTCGGGCTCAGCTTCAAGCGGCTGGGCTGGACCTGCCATTTCGTCGACCCGGTGGATCCGGTGAATTTTCGCGCCGCGCTAACCCCCCGCTGCAAGGCGATCTTCCTCGAGCAACTGGCCAACCCCAGCGGCATCGTCATCGACGTCGAGCCGATCGCCGAGATCGCCCGCGAAGCCGGGATCCCGCTGATCGTCGACAACACCGTGCCCACGCCCTACCTGTTCCGCCCGTTCGAATGGGGGGCTGATCTCGTCGTCCATTCGACCACCAAGTTTCTCGGCGGACACGGCTTGGCGTTGGGCGGAGCGCTGGTCGAATCGGGGCATTTCGACTGGGGCAAGAACGACAAGTTCCCGGGAATGGTCAATCCGGAACCGGCCTATCACGGCCTGATTTTTCACGAGACCTTCGGCGACTTCGGCTTCACCACCAAGGCCCGCGCGGTGGCGCTCCGTGATTTCGGGCCGGCGCTGTCGCCGGCGAACGCCTTCTACACCATCACCGGGATCGAGACCCTGCCGCTGCGGATGGCGCGCCATGTCGAGAATGCCCGGGCGGTGGCGGAGTTTCTCGAGACCCATCCGGCGGTCGCGCGGGTCTTCTACGCCGGCCTCAAATCGAGTCCCTACCATCGGCTCGCCAAGAAGTACCTGCCCAAGGGAGCGGGCTCCGTCTTCACCTTCGGTCTCAAAGGCGGCTACGAGGCGGGTATCAAGCTGGTGGAATCGGTCGAGTTGTTCTCCCATCTCGCCAACATCGGCGATACCCGCTCGCTGATCCTTCACCCGGCTTCGACGACCCACCGCCAGCTCACCGAGGAGCAGCAACTCGCCGCCGGCGCCGGGCCCGACGTCATCCGTCTGTCGATCGGTCTCGAGTCCGCCGACGACCTGATCCGCGACCTGGACCAAAGCCTCGCCGCTGCCGCCAGTTAACCGTAAGTCGCGACCTCGATCAGGTTGCCGTCGGGATCGCGGAAATAGAGCGAAGTGATCGGCCCGAGGGCGCCGGTGCGTGCAACCGGACCTTGCTCGATGTCGATGCCGCGGGCGGTCAGGTGAGCCGCGACCGCCTCCAGCGGCGTCGCCGCGATCAGGCACAGGTCCGCGGAACCGGGGGTCGGCCGCTCGGCCTTCGGCTCGAATTCCCGGCCCGCCGGGTGGAGATTGATCTTCTGTTCGCCGAAAACGAGCGCCTTGCGGCCGTTGCCGAAGGTCACCGCCTTCATGCCCAGCGCGGATTGGTAAAAGGCGCAGGTCGCCTCCACGTCGGCGACCGTCAACACCAGGTGGTCCAAGCGCTCGATGCGAACGGCCGTGTCCATGAAATTCCCTTACTCCGCGGCGACCGCCCGGCAACGACCACGCGCGCGCCACCTTGACCAGAATGAACCTTTGATTGTACTACTTGATCACTAGGCGAGAAGGGGAAAAGCTCCTCGTAGCAACGGTTGAATTTCTTGGACACGCGTTGGGACGTAAGCGTGCGTCTCGACAAGCGGCTACAACTTGGCGTAATCTTGGCTCATGAAAAAACCTGGTTTCGAAGAAGGCCCCCATCCGATCGACAGGTACGTCGGCGGGCGGATCCGTGGCCGGCGCATGGGGATCCGGATCAGCCAGACCAAACTCGGCGCGGCGATCGGAGTCACCTTCCAGCAGATCCAGAAGTACGAGAGCGGCGCCAATCGCGTTGGCGCCAGCAATCTCGCCAAGATCGCCAAGGCGCTCAGCGTCGATGTGGCGTTCTTCTTCGAGGAAATGCCGAACGAGTTTCTCGGCGGCAACCGCGAAGGTGCGGTCCCGGGCTTGGCGGACGTCCCCATGGCCGGGTTGGAAGGCAATGCGATGAACTCGCGCGAGGCCTTCGAGCTCATGCACAACTATTACCGCATCCCCGATCCCAAGGTGCGCAAGCGCCTGTTCCAGTTGGTCAAGCATCTCGGCTCTCCCGAACAACTGGCCGAGTGAGCGCCGCACTCCTTCGCTGACGAAACGAATCGGGGCCCCTTGAAGTGCCCCGTTTGATGTTGGGTCGGTATCGACGCAGGTTGGTATCAGGCCGACGATCGCGTCCCGGGCCGGGCGAACACGAGCAGACCGAGCAGCCCCGAGCCGAACAACCAGACCGCCCCCGGCACCGGCGTAACGGCGGTCGCGCCGTATGCGGAGGTAATCCCCTGACCGGCGAAGCTCACCGCCGTTCCGAGGCCGCCGGTGGCCAGATCGATGGCGTAGATGTTCGTCCCCGCCGCGGCGTACATCACTCCGCCGAAATACGCCAACCCGTACAGGCTGACGACGCCGGTCCCGCCGACGGTGGTTTGAGCGCCGGTGGTGGCGTCGACGCTCATCAGCGAATCGCCCCGCCTCCCGTAGCCGGCGAGGTACAGGTTGCCCGATGCGTCGAACGCCAGGTCGCCCGACGACCCGGCGCCCCTCCGCGGCCCGCCGATCGACGTCGCGGCGCCGCTGCCGGTATCGATCGTATAGAGCTTGGTGTTGTTGCGGCCCATGGCGAACGCGGTGCCGGTCGCGTCGAACTCCAGGGCATTGCCGTTGCGGATGCCGTGCCTGCCGATCGACGTCGCCAGACCGGTGTTGGTGTCGATGCTGTAGAAGGTTCTCGCCGTCAACCCGTAGAGGGTCCCGTTCGGCGCCATCGCGATGTCGAACAGGGTGCCGTCGGTCCCCGATACGCCGAGGCTCCTGCTCACCACGCCGGTGGTCGGATTGATCCAG
>JAUXFS010000070.1 GCA_030622775.1 Rhodospirillales bacterium
CTCCCATGAGAAAGCTGGGCCGGTGCGGCCGAAGTGCCCATGCCTGGCAGTCTGCATATAGATCGGACGCTTCAGCTTCAGGTGTGAAATGATGCCGTTGGGCGTCAGCGGGAAATTGTCGCGGATGACGTCGGTAAGCAATTCTTCGGATACACGTCCGGTGCCCTGAGTGTCGACCAGGACACTTACCGGATCAGCCACGCCGATCGCATAGGCCAACTGCACCTCACAGCGTTCGGCCAAATCGGCGGCGACTATGTTCTTGGCGATGTAGCGGGCCATGTAGCTGGCCGACCGGTCGACCTTGCTGGGGTCCTTGCCGGAAAAGGCGCCGCCGCCGTGGGGCGCGGCGCCGCCATAGGTGTCGACGATGATCTTGCGGCCGGTGAGGCCGGCGTCGCCGTCGGGGCCGCCGATGACGAAACGACCGGTCGGATTGACGAAGAAATGCTCCTCGTCGCACATCCAGCCCTCCGGCAGGATGTCAACCGCATGAGGGCGGGCAATTTCGCGCACCTCGTCGATCGAAAGCTGGGCGGAGTGCTGGGTGGAGATGACGACGGCGGCCGCGCCGACGGGCTTGCCGTCGACGTAGCGCAAGGTCACCTGGCTCTTGGCATCGGGGCCGAGTCCGGGCTCCGCCCCGGAATGGCGGGCATCGGCCAGCGATTTGAGCATGGCGTGGGCATAAAAAATCGGCGCCGGCATCAACACGTCCGTCTCGCGGCAGGCATACCCGAACATGATGCCCTGGTCGCCGGCGCCCTCGTCCTTGTTTCCCGAGGCGTCGACACCCATTGCGATATCGGCCGATTGGGTGTGGATATGGGACGTGACTTCGGCGTCCTTCCAGTGGAAGCCGTGCTGTTCGTAGCCGATCTCCTTCACCGCCTGGCGGGCGATCTCCCGGCAGCGGTCGTGGGTCATCGAGTCGGGCCCGCGCACCTCGCCGGCGAGGACGATGAAGTTGGTCGTACACATCGTCTCGACGGCCACCCGGGAGTCCGGTTGCTCGGTCAGGAAGGCGTCGACGATGGCATCCGATATACGGTCGCACACCTTGTCGGGATGCCCCTCCGAAACAGATTCACTGGTGAATACGTGATCGCTCTTCCACACGGCTGACCTCTCGATCTCTAGCGGAAATGAAATGGAACAGAGTGAACTTGTGAAGCGGTCGCTCGCCGTCGAGACGAGCAGGCAGGACCAGCCTCGCCCGGTGTTCTGGCAAGGTTTGCCAGCGAGGTCAAGAAATCAGATAGGGAGGCTCGCTCGCCTCGGCCGAAAGGCCTTGGGCTAGGCGCCGCTTTCCTCCACGCTGCCGAGCGATTTCGCCAGTTCGAACAGTCTCTTGCGAACTTGCGGATCGGAAATCCGGTAATAGGCGCGCACCAGTTCAAGGGTTTCACGTCGAGTCAGGGGATCGGGCTCCAACGCCGATTGCGGCTGATCCGCCAATCCCCAGCCGAGGCGGCCTTCGTGGGATTTGAGACGTTCGGGCATATCGTCGAAGAAAAACGAAACAGGAACATCGAGGATCCGGCTGAACTCGAACAAGCGAGAGGCGCCGATTCGATTGGCGCCTCTTTCGTACTTCTGAATTTGCTGGAACGTCAGCCCTACGGCCTCGCCCAGCTTTTCCTGGCTCAAACCGAGCAGCGTGCGCCGCAGTCTGACACGGCTTCCCACGTGGATGTCGACCGGATTGGGCGTACCCGGGGGTAGCCGTTGGACATCGCCACGAGAATGTGTCCTCCCTTTTCGTCTCCCGGTAGTCTTATCCTCAGTCATTTTTTTCTTTGCGCCTTTTTACCCTGGGATTCCGCTCAGTCAGGTGGTTTCATCACTGCGATGCGGAGTCACTGCCCTATCCAAAAACTCGCCAAACCGTCTGTGTCCCGCCATAATATGCAAATTCTGATCGTTTTCGCAACAATTGTTCCCGTATAATGCGTTTTTCTCGAATTTATTCCCCAAATAGGGGTCCTTCTAGGCGCGATATCAACAATCCCATGCCTACCGCCGCCACTACCACCATGAGTACCAGCCAGTTGCCCATTCGCGCGTACGCCGTGAGCGTGACCAGGGGCCGGGGAAGCGGGCCGTCGACGACGCCCCGCGCTCCAAGTCCCAGTTGGGCGATGACGCGGCCGTAGGGATCGACAATCGCCGAAATGCCGTTGTTGGCGACCCGCACCAGCGGCAAGCCTTCCTCGACGGCCCGAAGCCGGGCGGCGGCGAAGTGCTGGTAAGGCCCGGACGACCGGCCGTACCAGCTATCGTTGGTGAGGTTGAGCAGCCAATCCGGCCGGTCCCGCCGGTCGACGACGCGGCCGGGAAAGATGATCTCGTAACAGATCAGCGGGCTGACCGGGGGCAACCCCGGTAAACGCAGCGTCGTTGTTGCCGAACCGCTGGAGAAATCCGTCGCGCCGGCGGTGACCTTGGCGATTTTCAGCACGCCGCGGAACGGCACGTATTCGCCGAACGGCACCAAGTGGGACTTGTCGTACGTGGCGACGATATCGCCCCGATCGTCGACGGCGTGAAGCGTGTTCCACACCTGGAACGGGGAGCCCGGCGGCGTCCGGCGCAGCGTACCGGTGATCGTGAGCCCTCCCGGCGGGGTGAACTCGCCGATGACCGCGCGCCTTTCCGCATCCTCTCCAAGGAACAACGACGCCGCGGTTTCGCCCCAAATGACATGGGTCGGCGGCTCGTCGGCCGGGCCCACGCCCATCCGCATCTGGGTCGCCAGATGCCGATCCAGAAGCTCGGCCTTCCATTTGAGGTTCTGGGGGATCGACGGCTGGACCAGGCGCAGACGAACCCCGGCCACCTCCTCGGCTTCTCCCGCCACCTGCAGACGCACGATCCCGCCGACCCAAACGGCGAGCAGGACGGCAAAGCCGCAAACCACCGCCGCCCAAGTTCGCTTCCGTCGCGCCGTCCCGCCCGCCAGCACCGCCGGCATCGCCGCCGCCGCGACGGTGAACAGGCCAAGCCCGTAGACGCCGATGACGGCGGTGACCTGGATCATGCCGTCGGACGCCGTCCACACGCTGCCGATCAGATTCCACGGAAACCCGCTGAACGCCCAGCTTCGCACCCATTCGCAGCCCGTCCACACCCCGGCGAAGACGAGGACGCGACCCGCCCCCCCGGCACCGGAGATACGGGTCAGGGCCGCCGCCATTCCCGGAAACAAAGCCTGCAACGCGGCGAGACCGAGCACCGCGACCGGCGCCAGCCATCCGAACTGCTCCGGTTTGGTCAGCAGCGCGTTGGCGATCCAGTAAAGCCCCGCGGTGAAATAGCCGACCCCGAACAGCCAACCGGTGACGAACGCCGAGCGCCATCCCCTTCGACCCTCGATCATCCACAACAGCCCCGCGAACGCGGGGATCAACGCCGGCCAAAAATGGATCGGCGGCAACGCGGCGACCGCCAGCGCCCCGAGGAGCAATGCGAGGACCATCCGACGCCACCCCGCAACGGCGGCCGTCGCGGCGTGAAGTCGATCTATGGCGCGAATGGCGGCACCGGCGCCACGGCTCCCGCCGGCCGCCGCCCCGACTGCCGCCCCGACTGGAGACGCGTCGTCCTTCATCCGTGGGGGTTGGACTTGTTTGCCGATGCCCGGTGAGCCTCGGCTGTCTTCGCGGCGTCGGGGCCGCTAAAACGCAGTCGCCTGATCCGGCGGGGGTCGGCGTCGAGCACCTCGAACTCGACGCCGGACGGATGGACGATCAACTCGCCACGGATCGGCACGCGGCCCGCCAGCGAGACGACCAGACCCCCGAGGGTGTCGATGTCCTCCCGTTCCTCGTCGCTGAGAGTGCGGCCGAGCCTCTCCTCCAGCACCGCGACGGGAGCGCGGGCGTCGGCGTCGATGGTTCCGTCGGCTCTGAGCACCAGATTGGGTTCCGAATCGCGATCGTGTTCGTCCTCGATTTCGCCGACGATCTCCTCGACCACGTCCTCGATGGTGAGCAATCCGTCGACGCCGCCGAATTCGTCGACCACCAGGGCCATGTGCGATCGTTTCGCCCGCATCTCGAGCAACAGCTCCAGAACCTCCATCGACGGCGCGACGAACAGGACACGCCGCAATATCTTCGACAACCGGAACGCCGCGTCCTCCCCCCGCCACGCGAGCACGTCCTTGATGTGGACCATGCCGATGGCGTCGTCGAGAGTCTCCCGGTAAACCGGCAAACGAGAATGCCCTTTCTCGGTCATCACCTCGATGACCTCGGACAGCGTCGCCCGGCTTTCGACGGCGATGATATCGGCACGGGGAACCATCACGTCTTCCGCCGACCGGTCGCGCAGATTGAGGATGTTGGCCAACAGGTTGCGTTCGTCGTCGTCGAGGGGGATCTCGGCCTTGTCGCGTTCCCCCATCAGTTCGTGGAGGGTGTCGCGAGTCGATGCTTCGCCGTTGCGCGACCAGGAAAGATTGCGCCATAGCCCCCGCATCATCCGCCACACACCCGGAGAGGATGGCGGCTCGGCAATGGGGGCCACTGCGTCGCTACTCGGGCCGTCGGGCACGCTTTCCGAAGTCCGATCGTTCATTGCGGGCGGTCATCCTCCGGCGGATAGGGGTTCGGAACGCCAAGCGTGGCCAGGATCCGGGTTTCCAGCCGTTCCATTTCATCCGCCTCCGCCTGGATACCATGGTCGTATCCAAGGAGGTGAAGCATACCATGAACCACGAGGTGACTTAAGTGGTGGGAGAGGTCCTTGCGTTCGGCGACGGCTTCGGCGACCACCGTCTCGTAGGCAACCACGATGTCGCCCAGAAGCAACGGCCTGTCCGGCGGCCACGGCGCCGCCACCTCGGCGGCGGTGTGGTTGGCAAAGGAAAGCACGTTGGTCGCCCGGTCATAGCCGCGAAATTCATGGTTGAGCCGCCGAACGCGCGCGTCGTCGGAGAGCACCACGCCGACCTCGGCCCGTCCGGCGTGGGAACATCCGGCCCGGTGATATCCGCCATCGAAGGCGGCGACGGCGGCCCGCCGGCATACGTTCTCCATCGCCGGAAACCCTTCGCTCCACGCCGGTGAGTCGGCAAGCACGTCGATATCAATCCTCCCGCTCATCGGCGCCGGCCTTGTCGCGCTCATATTTGGTCCCCACCCTCATTTGACCTTCGGCTCGATCGTAGGCGCGTACGATTCGGGCGACCAGCGGGTGGCGGACGACGTCGGCGTCGGTGAAGTGCACGAAACCGATTCCGCCGACCCCCTCCAGGACCCGCAGCGCGTGGCGCAAGCCCGAGTGGGTTCCCCTCGGCAGGTCGACCTGGCTCAGGTCGCCGGTGATCACCATGCGGGCGTTCTCGCCGAGCCTGGTGAGGAACATCTTCATCTGCACCGCGGTGGTGTTCTGGGCCTCGTCGAGGATGACGAAGGCATTGGCCAGCGTCCGGCCGCGCATGAAGGCGAGCGGCGCCACCTCGATCTCGCCGCTTTCCAGCCGTTTCACAACTTGTGGCCCAGGCAGCATATCGTAAAGCGCGTCGTACAGAGGCCTCAGATAGGGATCGATCTTTTCGCGCATGTTGCCGGGCAGAAAGCCCAACTGCTCCCCCGCCTCGACCGCCGGCCGCGAGAGGATGATACGGTCGACTTCGCCGTTGACCAACCGCTCCACCGCCTTGGCCACCGCGAGATAGGTCTTGCCGGTGCCTGCTGGCCCCAGTCCGAACACCAGATCGTGCCGATCGATCGACCGGAGATAGGTGGCTTGGGTCGGCGATCGCGCCGAAATCGTCCTGTGGCGAATCCGTACGGCGAGATCCATGTCGCCACTGTCGGCAACCGAGACCATGCGCAGCATCGCGTCCACGTCCTGGGAGCGCACGGAAAGCCCGCGTTCCACCCGGCCGTATAAAAGATCGAGCGCTTTTGCCGCCGCGTCCACGGCTTCGGCGGGTCCGTTGAGGGTAACTTGGTTGCCGCGGGCATCGATGGCGATGTCCAGCTTCTGCTCGATCCGCGCCAGATGATTGTGATGGGAGCCGAACAACTGAAGCGCCAGCCTGTTGTCGGCGAACTCCAAGCCCAGGGTTTTTTCGTCGCCGCCGGGACCCGCGCCGGCTTTCTGGCGTCGCGTCAAGCCGCGGCACTCCCCGTCAAGGCGCCGGCGAGACTGTTGGCGAAGCCGCCGGTGATGCGCAGAGGCTGGATGGTCCCGAGCAGCGATTCCGCAACCTGGGCGTGGACGGGTTGCATATAGGGGCTACGGCCGACCAGTTGTCCCGGGACTCGTCCCCGGCAGTCGAACAGTACGCCCATCACCCGGCCGACGCAGCCCTCGTTGAAGGCCCGTTGCTGGCTGTCGAGCAATTCCTGCAACGCCGCCAACCGGTCGATCTTGGTCTGGTCGTCGACCTGCGGCTCCAGGGACGCGGGGGTCCCGGGGCGCGGGCTATACTTGAACGAGTAGGCCTGGGTGAACCCGATATCCTCGACCATCTCGAGGGTTTGCCTAAAATCGGCGTCGGTTTCGCCGGGAAAGCCGACGATGAAGTCGGAGCTCAGCGCCAGGTCGGGCCGGGCCTTCCTCAGCTTGTCGACCAGCCGGCGATACTCGGCGCCGCCGTGGCGGCGGTTCATCGCCGCCAGCACCCTGTCCGATCCCGACTGCACGGGCAGATGGAGAAACGGCATCAGCTCGGCGACATCCCGGTGCGCGGCGATCAACGACCCGTCCATGTCGGCGGGATAGGAGGTCGTGTAGCGAATTCTGTCGACGCCCACGATTTCGGCGATTTCGGCGATCAGACGGCCGAGCCCCCATTCTCCGCCCCGCGGCCCCTCGCCATGGTAGCAATTGACGTTCTGGCCGAGCAGGGTGATCTCGCGAACGCCGGCGGCGGCATAGTGGCGCGCTTCCGCCAGGACGTCGGCGGCCGGCCGGGAATACTCGGCGCCGCGGGTGTAGGGAACGACGCAGAACGTACAGAACTTGTCGCAACCCTCCTGCACGGTGAGGAACGCGCTGCGGCCCTTGCCGGCGGTCGGTTCCGGCAAGCCGTCGAACTTCGGCTCCGGCGGAAACTCGGTATCGAGCACCGCGCCGCCGGCGCGGCCCGCCCGGGCGACCATCTCGGGAAGACGGTGATAGGTCTGCGGCCCGAAAACGATGTCGACGTACGGCGCCCTTCGCAGGATCTCCGCGCCCTCGGCCTGGGCGACGCAGCCGGCGACGGCGATGATCACGGGGCCGCCCTCGGCGACCGGGCGATCCTTCAACCCCTTCAGTCGACCGAGTTCCGAATAGACCTTCTCCGCCGCTTTCTCGCGGATATGGCAGGTGTTGAGAATGATCATGTCGGCGCCGGCGGCGCCATCCACCGGCGTATAGCCGAGGGGCGCCAGGACGTCCGCCATCCGGGCGGAGTCGTAGACGTTCATCTGGCAACCGTAGGATTTGATAAAAAGCTTCTTCGTCAAGACCCGAACGCTAATATGATACGCCGCCCGACGACGGCCGCAGGCTGCCCCAAGGCGCCCGGGGTGTCAAGACGACGGCGGATCGGCCGATCTTCGATGTCATTTTCGGCCCTTGGCCTTTTCCA
>JAUXFS010000077.1 GCA_030622775.1 Rhodospirillales bacterium
CGACGACGAATGCCGGGTGCGAACCGATCACGCTCCCGCCAACTTCACCACCATCAAACACATGGCCCTCAACCTCCTCCGCAACGCTCCGGGCAAGGACTCCCTGCGCCTCAGGCGAAAAGTCGCCGCCTGGGACGACAACTTCCTCGCAAGCCTCATCACCCCATGATCCCTTCACCCGATTCCCCTGCTTCAACAGATAGATCGGAATAAGGCAATCGGACGCGCAAGCGTTCCGGTTTAGTTCGTTCTTTTCGTCGCCGCACTCAATTAGGAGACTGAGATGCTTGGCGCTTAAGCTGATGGCTGAGCGCTGTCCAAAGAGCGCCTTAGCCTCGGCCCGCCGGAGCGCCCGGCTCGGTTTCAAGGAACTGTATTTGAGTGTTGACTTCGGAGCCCAATGCCCTGACAACCGGCCCAGCGAACGCGCGCGGTTGGCTTGGCCAGCCTGGATGGCGTTGGCGTTTCTCTGCGAGGTTTAGGAAAGGTGAGGGGGCAGCTCCTTGCCAACATTCGCTTAAACGCCTCTCAGTAGCAAGTCATTGGCGATCGACCGGCGCGCACCGGGATTGCCCGCGCCCAGGGCTCATGGATAGCACCGCGAAGAAGATGCAGCGACAGGACGCCACGAGCAAGCTTCCAACTTCGGAAACGATCTTGCCGATCGCCGCGCCTCTACCACGAGACGTAGAGGTTTCATTCGAGTTTTTTCCGCCCAAGACCGAGAAGATGGAGCGGCAGCTCTGGGCCTGTGTTCACCGTCTAGCAGTCCTGGATCCGGCATACGTTTCGGTTACATACGGGGCCGCGGGATCGACGAGAGAAAGGACTCATGCGACCGTTCTGCGTATTCGCGAGGAAACCAACCTGGAGCCGGCGGCGCATCTGACCTGCGTTGGCGCCACTCGAAGCGAGATCGACGTGATCGCTCAAACGTACTGGGGCGCTGGTATCAGGCACATCGTTGCTTTGCGCGGCGATCCGCCCGACGGAACGGTTGGGTACGTGCCTCACCCTGGAGGCTATGCCTACGCCTCGGATCTGGTTGCCGGGCTGAAACGGATCGCCGATTTCGAGATCAGCGTTGCCGCTTACCCGGAGGCTCACCCGGAAGCGCGGAGTCCGCAGGCTGACATCGACAACCTCAAGCGAAAGATCGGCGCCGGCGCCAGCCGCGCCATCACCCAGTTTTTTTTCAATGTCGATGACTTCTTTCGTTTTGTGGACAGGGCGCGAAAAGCCGGCATTGCCGTGCCGATCGTGCCCGGCATTTTGCCGGTGACCAATTTTGCCCAGGTGGTTCGCTTCGCGGCGGGTTGTGGCACCGCGATTCCGGCGTGGATGGCTGATTTGTTCGAGGGTTTGGACGATGATCCGGAGACCCGCAAGTTGATCGCGGCGTCCGTCGCTTGCGAGCAATGTCGGGCGTTGCATGCGGCCGGTTTCAAGCAGTTTCACTTCTATACGGTCAATCGCGCTGACCTGACGTACGCGATCTGCCACGTGCTCGGCTTGGGGCTCGGGAATCGGTCCGACGTTGCGCAAGAATCGGTGCAGATGGCGGGAGAGCGACGATGAATCGCGATCGGCGCATTGAAGCTCTTCGGCGCATTGAAGCTCTAAAGCACCTGATCAAGCAGCGTATTCTCGTTCTTGACGGTGCGATGGGTACGATGATCCAGAGGCATAGGCTTGACGAAGGAGCCTACCGTGGCGATCGGTTCGCCAATTGGGCCCGAGATGTGAAAGGCAACAACGACCTGCTCAATCTTACCCAGGCATCGATCATCAGCGAGATTCACCGGCAATACTTCGAGGCTGGCGCCGACATTGCCGAGACCAATACCTTCAACTCGACGAGCATCGCCCAGTCCGACTATGGCATGGAGGAATTCGCTCGGGAACTCAACGTCGCCGGCGCGCGCCTCGCCCGAGAGGCCGCGGATGCATGGACCCGAAAGCATCCGGACAGGCCGTGTTTCGTTGCCGGAGCGATCGGGCCGACCAACCGCACCGCCTCGATTTCACCCGACGTCAACGACCCCGGCTTCCGCAATGTGACCTTCGACGAACTGAAAGACTCCTATCGGGTGGCTGTGGAGGGACTGATCGAGGGCGGCGCCGATTTATTGCTGCTCGAAACCGTGTTCGACACGCTCAATGCGAAGGCTGCTTTGTTCGCTATCGACGAGGTGTTCGAGGGACACGGGATGCGACTACCGGTCATGGTCTCCGGAACGATCACCGACCTCTCTGGTCGAAATCTCTCCGGACAGACGGCGGAGGCATTTTGGAACTCGGTCAGTCATGCCGAGCCGCTGACCGTCGGCCTCAACTGCGCCATGGGTCCGGAGCAGTTGCGCCCTTACGTCGCCGAGTTGTCGCGAGTGGCCGACACCTATCTCTGTGCCTATCCCAACGCGGGCCTGCCGAACGAGTTCGGCGAGTACGAGCAGCCGCCGGAGGTCACCGCCGGCCATATCCGGGAATGGGCCGAGTCCGGCTTGGTCAATATCGTCGGCGGTTGCTGCGGAACCACGCCCGAGCACATCCGCGCGATCGCCCGGGCGGTCGCCGGCATCGCGCCGCGCCAGATCCCCCGCGTTCCTCGCCGGCTGAGGCTCTCCGGCCTGGAAGCCTTCGAACTCGCGTCGTGAAAGGCACCTTCGTCAATATCGGCGAGCGGACCAACGTCACCGGCTCGGCCAAGTTCCACAGGTTGATCCTCGAGGGGGACTTCCAGGCGGCGCTCGACATTGCCCGCGACCAGGTCGTGAACGGCGCTCAGATCATTGACGTCAACATGGACGAGGGCATGCTCGACTCCGAGGCGGCGATGGTGAAGTTTCTCAACCTCGTCGCCGCGGAACCCGACATCTGCCGCGTGCCGATCATGGTCGACTCATCCAAATGGTCGGTGATCGAGGCCGGGCTCAAGTGCCTGCAAGGCAAGGGCATCGTCAACTCGATCAGCCTCAAGGAGGGCGAGGAGGCATTCGTCCGCTTGGCCAGAAAGATCAGGCGGTACGGCGCCGCCGCGGTCGTCATGGCCTTTGATGAGCGGGGCCAAGCCGATACCGCGGAGCGGAAGTACGAAATCTGCGAACGCTGCTATCGCATCCTGGTCGACAAGGTCGGGTTTCCGCCCGAGGACATCATCTTCGATCCCAACATCTTCGCCGTCGCCACAGGTATCGAGGAACACGACGGTTATGCCGTCGCCTTCTTCGAGGCCACCCGGCGGATCAAGGAGAACCTTTCCTACTGCCACGTCTCCGGCGGTCTCTCCAACGTGTCGTTCTCGTTTCGTGGCAACAACACCGTGCGCGAAGCCATGCACGCGGTGTTCCTCTATCACGCCGTCGCCGCCGGCATGGACATGGGGATCGTCAACGCCGGCCAGATCGTCGTCTACGAGGAGATCCCCGACGCGTTGCGTGAGCGCGTCGAGGACGTCATCCTCAACCGCCGTGCGGACGCGACCGAGAGGCTGGTGGAGATCGCCGAGTCCTACCGCGGCCAAGCCAAGGCCAGGGAAGTGGATCATTCGTGGCGGCAAAGGCCCGTATCCGAGAGGCTTACCCACGCACTGGTCAACGGAATCGACGAGTTCGTCGTGGAGGACACGGAAGAGGCGCGCAAGCAGGCCGCCCGACCGCTCGAGGTGATCGAAGGTCCGCTGATGGACGGTATGAACGTGGTTGGCGATCTGTTCGGCTCGGGCAAGATGTTCCTGCCGCAGGTGGTGAAGAGCGCCCGCGTGATGAAGCGGGCGGTTGCTTACCTGCTGCCGTTCATGGAGGCCGAAAAGGCGGGCGCGGCCCGGGCGACCAACGGCAAGATCGTGATGGCGACGGTCAAGGGCGACGTCCACGACATCGGCAAGAACATCGTCGGCGTCGTGCTACAGTGCAACAATTACGAGATCGTCGACCTGGGCGTCATGGTGCCGTCGGCGAAGATCCTGGAAACGGCGCGCAAGGAAAAGGCGGACATCATCGGGCTCTCCGGCCTGATCACGCCCTCGCTCGACGAGATGTGCTACGTCGCCCAGGAAATGACGCGCGAGGGGTTCTCCATCCCACTGCTGATCGGCGGCGCCACGACCAGCAAAGTCCATACCGCTGTCAAGATTGCCAAGAACTATGACGGGCCACTCGCCTATGTGGTTGATGCCTCGCGGGCCGTCGGCGTCGCCAGCAAGTTACTGTCGAAGACCGAGGGCGCGACCTACGCCGACCAGGTCCGTGAGGACTATGCCAAGATCCGGGAAGTCCATGCCCGTGGTCGCAGCGCCAAGAAAAGACTTCCATTGAGCCAAGCTCGGGCGAATCGCGCCCCGATCACTTGGGAGGGCTACCGGCCGCCGAAACCGGCAAGGCCGGGCCTGACGGTGTTCGACGACTACGATCTCGCCGAGTTGACGGCGCGGATCGACTGGGGCCCCTTCTTCCAGGCGTGGGAGCTTGCTGGCAGGTTTCCCGAAATTCTCGATGACGCGGTCGTCGGCGAGACGGCGCGCAGCCTGTTCAATGAGGCCCAGGCGATGCTGCAGCGAATCGTCGGCGAGAAGTGGCTGACCGCTCGTGGCGCTATCGGCTTGTGGCCGGCGAATACGGTTGGCGAAGACGATATCGAGGTGTTTGCCGATGAGACCCGATCGGGGCTCCTTGCCGTCGTTCACACGCTGCGTCAGCAGATGGATCGGGAAGGCCGGGGACGCTCCAACTTGGCGCTCGCCGACTTCATCGCCCCTAGGGAGACGGGTATCAAGGACTATCTGGGCAGCTTTGCGGTCACCGCGGGAATCGGCATCGACGAAATCGTTCAAGACTTTGAAAAGGGACACGACGACTATAGCGCCATCATGCTCAAGGCGTTGGCCGACCGCCTCGCCGAGTCCTTCGCCGAACGGATGCATGAGCGGGTACGCAAGGAGTTCTGGGGTTACGCTCCCGACGAACATCTCACCAACGAGGAAGTGATCGCCGAGAATTACGTGGGCATCCGTCCGGCGCCCGGCTACCCTGCCTGTCCCGACCATACTGAGAAGCGGATTCTGTTCGACCTCCTGCAGGCCGAGAAGAATGCGGGAATTCATCTTACGGAGAACTTCGCGATGGTGCCGACGGCCGCGGTCAGCGGTTACTATTTTAGCCATCCGGAAAGTCGCTTTTTCGGCGTCGGGCGCATCCATCGCGATCAAGTGGAAGACTATGCTCGTCGCAAGGGTATGAGCGTAAAAGAGATTGAACGCTGGCTCGCCCCCAATCTCGTCTACGATCCCGATTTGGCGGAGGGGTGAGAGGCCGCGCCGGACTCTCAAACCCTGCCAGATCCTAAGCGTTCGCCTCGAGCTGTTTTGCCATCCGTTGGAGGCTTCGGGACGCCAGTCTTTCCAGGGCTAACGTTTGGTCAATGACAGGCGCGATAGAGTAGGCCGTAGCGAAACTTCCGTCGTTGAGGGCATTGTTGTCGAATGAGCACGCTTGGAACCATCGTCGTGACCGGAGGCGCCGGATTCATCGGATCGGCCGTGGTTCGGCATGTCATCGGCGCGACCGACGCGACGGTCGTCAATGTCGACAGCTTGACCTACGCAGGAAACCTGGAATCGTTGGCCGATGTCTCCGATGACTCACGCTACCGCTTCGAACGGGTAGACATTTGTGACTTCGAAGCCGTCCGAGACGTTTTCAGAAGGCACCGACCTGACGCCGTGTTGCATTTGGCCGCTGAATCCCACGTGGATCGATCGATCGATGGTCCAAGCGTTTTCGTCCGGACCAATATTGTTGGGACTTACACGTTGCTCGATGTTTCCCGCGCATACTGGGATGATCTCGAACCTGCGGCGAGATCCAGGTTCCGCTTCCACCATGTTTCGACGGACGAGGTCTATGGGAGTCTACCTGCCGAAGGCCTTTTTACCGAGGACACACCCTATCATCCGAACTCGCCGTACTCGGCAAGCAAGGCGTCATCCGATCATCTGGTGCGCGCATGGCACCAGACGTACGGTTTGCCGGTTCTAATCACCAATTGTTCGAACAACTACGGGCCGTATCAATTTCCCGAGAAGCTGATCCCGGTGATCATTCTCAATGCCATTGCCGGTAAGCCGTTGCCGATCTATGGAACGGGCGACAACGTCCGGGACTGGCTCTACGTGGACGATCACGCAGCCGCTCTACATCTGGTGTTGACCCACGGCGCGGCTGGAGAAACCTACAACATCGGCGGGCACGTCGAACGGACCAATCTGGACGTGGTTCGTTCAATTTGTAGCCTTCTCGACGAGCTATGTCCCGACTCGCCGTTTCGGCCACACGCGTCCCTGATCTCTTTCGTGACCGACAGGCTGGGGCATGACAAACGGTACGCCATCGACGCAAGCAAGATTCAGCGGGAGCTCGACTGGAAACCGTCGGAAACGTTCGAGTCGGGCCTCCGGAAGACAGTAGGATGGTATTTGAACGAGCGCGTTTGGTGGGAACGAGTGCTCAGTGGGGCTTATCGGCAAATGGTGGGCGAATCCTCGAACGGGGAAACGGGGCAACGTGCGGTATGATTTCTCGCAGCATGTTCAATACCGTCGACATTGAGCTCGAATGACAACGCACTGCACCTAAAGGTACGTTCTGGATTTGTTCGTCATCTACGAATAGGCGGGAACTACCCCAGAAACTTTTTCGCCTCCGGACGGGGATAAAAATGGAAGTTACCCAGGCGTCCCTACCCGGAGTCTTGCTGATTGAGCCGGAGGTCTTTGGCGACTCTCGCGGCTTCTTCTATGAAACATACCAATTGGAGCGCTACTCGAAACTTGGCCTCTGCCAGAGCTTCGTACAAGACAACTTGTCCTTTTCGGAGCAAGGGGTCCTGCGGGGATTACACCTCCAGAACCCGAAGGCGCAGGGGAAGCTCGTTTACGTCCTGCAGGGCGAGGTGTTTGATGTCGCCGTCGATGTGCGAATCGGCTCGCCGACCTTCGGGCGTTGGGCCGCATCGCTTCTTTCTGGTGAAAACAGGCGCCAGTTCTATATCCCGGAAGGCTTCGCCCACGGTTTTTGCGTCATCAGCAAGTCGGCTTTGTTTGCTTACAAATGTACCGAACTGTACCTTCCCGACAGCGAAACCATCGTTGCGTGGAACGATCCCGACATCGACATCGATTGGCCGATCGAGCGTCCCAAGCTCTCGCCAAAAGATGATAAAGCGCCTCTTCTGAGAGACATCGATCCCGCACGTCTGCCTTGTTACCGCAAGGACGGATGATGACGTCTAGATAAAAGAATTAGAACCAGTTTATTTAAAGGATTTGTTAAATAAATCAGTTCGAAGAAAGTTGATCATTGTTTATGCACAGACTGGGA